>JAYVCM010000352.1:0-4448 GCA_043749955.1 Limisphaerales bacterium
AGGGAGTTCGTGGGCCATAATTTTATTTAGTTTGGTTGAGGTTTAACGGTTAACTTTGCTGGACGCAAATTGCGCCAACAGCGGACAAATTGCAAGCGCGCACAACAGATGGCAATCAGGTGAAATACGAAGGGCGGACAGTGGAATTAAAATTCAAATCATTTGAGCAACGCGTGGAATCCGGCCGGCTTGAAATGTTTGTCGCCCGTCAGCGCGTCCAAAATGCCTTCATCCTCCGTCACGACGAAAGAAATGCAGTCCGTCAACGGCCAGTCTTTGTCGCGGCGAAAACGCAGTTCATTTTCTGGACCGACCGTGCAGATAGTGGCCGTGGCTGGCAGAAAGATCGGACGGAAGATTTTCTGTTTCCGCAGCCAGCGCGGGCAGCTTGCCGGTAAATTCAGCGGCTTGCCGTTCTGGGGCTAATGAGAGAAAACTTCCGGCGGCAAGAAACTGAACTGCGCCCGCCAGCCCGCCGGTGGCGGGACGAAATTAGGTTGTGTTCAATGTCGCCGCCGCTTTAATGGTGGTTTGTGGCCGAACCCATTGTCAAAATCCGCACGCTGTCCAAGATTTACGCCCAGGGCGAAATCGAGGTGACGGCGCTCAACCGCATCACGCTCGACATCGCCGCCGGGGAATTTCTCTCGCTCATGGGGCCGTCCGGCTCCGGCAAATCCACCTTGCTCCACATCATCGCCGGCGTGGACCGGCCCACCAGCGGCGAGTGCCGCGTGCAGGACGTGGACGTGACCCGGCTCAACGAATCCGATCTCGCCGACTGGCGCAACCGCAACATCGGTTTCATCTTTCAGACCTTCAATTTGATTCCCGTCCTGACGGCGGCGGAGAATGTCGAACTGCCGCTCCTGCTCACGCGGTTGAACCGGACGCAGCGCCGCAAACAGGTGGCGACCGCGCTCGAAATCGTCGGCCTTGGCGACCGCGCGAAACATCTGCCGCGCCAGTTGTCGGGCGGGCAGGAGCAGCGCGTGGCCATCGCCCGCGCGCTCGTCACCGACCCGGCGATCATCGTCGCCGACGAGCCGACGGGCAATCTTGATTCGCACAGCGCGCAAGAAGTTCTCGGCGCCTTGCAATCCCTCCGCAAGGACGCGGGGAAAACCATCATCCTGGTTACGCACGATCCCAAGGCGGCGGCCTTTGGCACGCGGACGATTCATCTGGAGAAAGGCGAATTGAGCCAATGACGGTATCAACTTTCATTTTAAAAAATGCCCTGCGCAACAAACGCCGCGCGCTGCTCTCCGTTTCCAGCGTGGCCGTCAGCCTGTTTCTGCTGGTCACGTTGCAGGTGGCGTTGCGCGAACTGACCACGCCGCCGCAGAGCGCGGGCGCGGAACTGCGCGTGGCCGTGCGGAACAAAATTTCCCTGACCAGTCCCCTGCCCGTCCGCCAGCGCGGCATCATTGAAAACATTCCCGGCGTGGAGGTGGTCACGCCGTTCACCTGGTTCGGCGGCAAATACAAAAACGAGGAGGGCATGAGCTTCGCCCAGTTCGCCATGGACGCGGACAAATTGAAGTCCGTTTTCGGCGAGGCGAAGATGGCCCCGGACGGCTACGAAAAATTCAGCGCGGAGAAGGACGCCTGCGTGCTCGGCAAAATCACGGCGGACAAATATCATTTGAAAGTTGGCGACCGCATCACGCTCGACAGCACGATATATCCGGGTTCGCTTTCGTTTCACATCGCGGGCATTTACGCCGGCACGCCGGACGACCGCAACATGCTGTTCCGCCAGGATTATCTGGACGCGTCCGTCGGCGAGCCGGGCTACGTCGGCATGTGGTGGCTCAAGGTGAAATCCGCCGACAACATGGCGCCCGTCATCAAGGCCATCAACGCGGCGTTCCAAAACACCTCCGCCGAGGTGCGCGCGGAAAGCGAACGCAACTTCCAGTTAAGTTTTATTTCCATGCTCGGCAACATCAAGACGCTCATCGCCTCCATCAGCACGGTGGTGGTGTTCACGCTGGTGCTGGTCACCGCGAGCACGATGAGCATGGCCGTCCGCGAACGTTTCCGCGAGCTGGCCATCCTCAAGGCGCTGGGCTTCCGCCGGCGCGAGCTGTTCGCGTTCATCCTCGCGGAAAGTTTCAGCCTCGCGGTCGTCGGCGCGGTGGCGGGCATCGGCGGCGCCTACTGCCTCTACACCTTCGGCGACATCGGCAAGATGACGGCGGGAATCTTCGTTTCGTTTGAAGTCACGCCGCGCATCATGGGTTTCGCGGCGCTGGTCGCGGCGGTGCTGGGAATCGTTTCCGCCATCGCGCCCTCGCTGTCCGTCGCCCGCATGAGCGTGGTGGATGGGTTGAAAACATTGGATTGATATGACGATCGTTCAAGCGTTCAAGCGTGAAGCGTTGAAGCGGAAGCCAGCGCCAGGCACCGCGCCGTTTCACGCTTCACGCTTCACGCTTCAACGCTTCAACGCTTCAACGCTTTAACGAAAGATGGCCCTGCCGCTCACCTACAATTTCCGCAACGTGCTCGTCCGCTGGCGCGCGACGCTCGCCACGATTGTCGGCATCGGCATGGTCGTCGCCGTGTTCGTGCTGGTGCAGGCGCTCGCGGTCGGCCTCGAAAAATCCGCCAGCAACACCGGCGACCCGCGCAACCTCATGATCGTCCGCAAAGGCTCGACCGCCGAATCCACCAGCATGGTTTTGCTCGCGCAGTTTCAAATCATCCGCTACTGGGAACAGATCGCCCGGGACGAATCCGGCGCACCGCTGGTCTCCGCCGACGTGATCACGCTCATCAGCCAGCCGCGCATTGACGGTCGCGGCGAGGCGAACGTCTCCGTGCGCGGCCTCACGCCGGTGGGCATGAAGCTGCGCCCGCAGGTGAAATTGATCTCCGGCCGCTGGTTCACGCCGGGAAAACGCGAGGTGGCCGTCAGCCAGAAACTGGCGCGCCGCTTCGCCGGCTTCCACGTCGGCGACACCTTCCGCACCGCCGGCAACACGCTCACCGTTGTCGGAGAATTCGACGGCAGCAACAGCGCGTTTGATTCCGAAGTGTGGATGGACGCCGACGAGACGCGCTCGCTCTTCGACCGGCAGAATTATTCCAGCCTGCTCGTGCGCGCCGCGAACCCGGCGGCGGGCAAGCAAATCATTGCGCGCATCGAGGCCGACAAACGCCTGCCGCTGCTCGCGGAACCCGAGGTGAAATATTACGCCGACCAGACCTCGACCGCGCTGCCGATAAAAATCCTTGGCAACTTCCTCGCCACCGCCATGTCCATCGGCGCGGTGTTCGCTGCGATGAACACTATGTATGCCAGCGTCGGCTCGCGCACGCGCGAGATTGGCACGTTGCGCGTGCTGGGTTTCCGGCGGCGCACGATTCTCGCGGGCTTCATCATCGAAGGTGCGCTGCTCGCGGCCATCGGCGGCGTGCTCGGTTGTCTGTTGGCGTTGCCGTTGCATGGCGTCTCCACCGGCACGATGAGTTTCAATTCCTTCAGCGAAACCGTGTTTGAATTTCGCATCACGCCGTGGCTCGCGGCGAAGGGAATCATTTTCGCCGTGGTCGTCGGCGTCATCGGCAGCCTGCTGCCCGCCATCCGCGCGTCGCGCCTGCCGGTCATCACCGCCTTGAAATCCGTCTGACAATCCGCTACCCCATCCCCGGAGATTTTCATGAACACCGACAAACTGAAAGAACTGCAGATTGACCCGCAGGAAAAACGCCGGCCGCAGCGCGCGTTCTGGAGCATCGTGCTCGTGGTCGCCGCCGTGCTGCTGGCGGCGGTGCTGTTCATCAAACCGTGGGCCAAGGACAGCCGCGAACTCGCGAGCCGCGACGGGGCCGCCACGAATCATTCTTCGTCCACCAACCTGGCCGCTGACCGGCCCGCAACCGGAACCACGGCGCAAAAAAATTCCGCCGCCGCTGCGAACGCTGCGACCGGCGGCAGCGTGCTCACGGTCAACGGCTACATCATCAACCGCGAACGCATCGAGATCAGCCCGCGCTTTCTCGGGATGGTGAAATGGATCGGCGTGAAAAAAGGCGACCCCGTCACCAACGGCCAGGTGGTCGTGAAGCTGGACGACACGGAATATCGCGCGCGGCTGCTGGAGGCGGAAGGCCGGTTGAACGCCGCGAAAGCCGCCGTCGAGCGCGACGAGTTGAACTACGAGCGCATCAAGAATCTCATCCGCACGGACATCGAATCCAAACAGTCCGCCGACAACGCGCGCCTGGCGCTGGAAGGCGACCGTGCGAATTTGCAGGCGGCGCAAGGCAATTACGATCTGGCGAAAACTTACGTTGACTGGTGCGTCATCCGTTCGCCCATCAACGGCGTGGTGCTGGAAAAACTGGTGAACCCGGACGAGCTGGTCATGCCGCAAAGTTTTGGCGGCGCGCGCGGACCGAGCACCGCGCTGCTGGCCGTGGCCGACCTGAAAGAT
>JAYVCM010000353.1:0-3231 GCA_043749955.1 Limisphaerales bacterium
GCGGCTGCGCCATCTGGCGGAGACGGAATCCGCCGTGCAAAGCCTGGGGCAGACGCAGAAAGGTTTGATCAATTTCGAGCCAGTGGCGGTGCCGGGCGGCGGCACGGTGCAGGTGGAGGTCTGCTTTCATCCCAAGCTGGAGGCGGGCGGCGATTTTTTCAGCCACTTCCAGCCCGCGCCGGAAAAAATGTTCTGCCTGCTCACGGACGTTTCCGGCCACGACCTGCAGGCCGCCTACATCTCGGCGTATTTTCAAGGCCTCGTGCGCGGGATGCTGCAGCGCGCCGCGCCGGTGCCGGAAATTTTCGACTGCTTCAACCGCTTCCTGCTCGAGGAATGGAACGCGGCCGGCCAGTTCCGGCTGTCGCAAAATAATTTCAGCACTTCGGTGGCGGCGGCGAGCGTGCTGCTCAATTTCAAACATAAAACGGCGGGCGTGCTGACGTGCGGCGCGCCGGCCCCGGTGCTGATCACCGCCGATGGCCGCGCCCAGTTGCTCGGCGACGGCGGCGGCCCGCCGCTCGGCTGGTTTCCCGAACACACCGCGCGCGGCAGCATCCACCCGCTGGCCGACGGCGGAAAGATCTGCCTCTGGACGGACGGCCTCGACGACCTCGCGGAAACTTTCGGCGTCCATCCGCTATGCCTCGCCTTCGTGTTGGAGCAGGCGGCGGGAAAAAAACTGCCGCTGCTGGCGGAGGCGCAGGACGACATTTTATTTGCCCGCATTATTCTGCCCGCGACGGAAACCGTTTCCTCGCCGCTGAAAACCTTGCTGCTCGCGGAATACCACGGCGGGCAGGCCGCCGAGATTGACCGGCTGGCGGCGGGCTGGCGGCGTAACCTGGAGTTCGCCCTGGCGGGCATTGAAGATTCCGCGTTACACGACATTTTGCTCGCCGCGCGCGAGGCCGTCTTGAACGCGATGCAACACGGCTGCACCGGCCGCGCCGGCCGGCGGCTGCGTTTTCAGATCAGCTTCGACCCGGAAACTGCCGGCGTGAAAATCTGGGTGGAAGACCCCGGCCCCGGCCACCAGTTTGATGTCGCCGCGCACGCGCCGCCGGCCGCCGGGGAAATTGCGGACGCGCATCGCGGACTGGTTTTCATGCAGCACCTCGCCCACGCGGTGACGTTCGAGCGCAACGGCGCCAGCGTCATGATGGATTTTCAACTGGCGAAAAAATAATTTTATGAAGCCCCTGCTCGACCGCGACCAACAGCTCCTCACCGTGAATGTGCCGGGCGACCTCGTCAGCACCAACGCCGAAATCCTGCGGCGCGCCCTGCACGAAATCCTCGAAACGGAAATCCCGTCCCCGCCGTGGCGGCGGCTGCGGCTGGAACTCGCGGGCGCGAAAATGGTGGACTCGATGGGGTTGAACCTCATCGTGACCATCCTGCGCGCCGTGCAAAAAACCGGCGGGCGGATGCAGATCACTTTCAGCAGCCCGAACGTCCACCGCACCTTCCAGTTCACGCGGCTGGACCAGCACGTTGAACTCATCAAAGTATGACCCCTGCCATGAACCCTCCAGATCACGCCCATAAAAAATTCCATGTTGCCGGGGCCGCCGCCGTGCTGGTGGCCGGCCTGCCGTTGACGTGGCTCGCCGCCGCATGCAACGGCTGGTTCGTGGCCGGCGGTGGATTGCTCATCACGCTGGCCGCCGCCGGCTGCGTGGGCGGGATGCTTGGCCGCCAGAAATTTCTGGAGCGAAAAATCGCCGGGTGCGCCGCGGCGGAACTGGCCTTTGAAAAAAAACTGGCGCAGCTTCGCGCGGCGCTGGATTCCACCGCCGACGGCCTTCTCGTGGTGGACGCGGCGGGAAAAATCATCAACTGCAACCGGCAGTTCACCGAACTCTGGCACCTGCCCGCCGGAATTCTGGCCACCCAGGATGACGCCGCGACGGCCAGCGCGATCCTCGGGCAACTGGCGTTCCCGGATGAATTTCGCCTGCGCATCGCCGGGCTGAACGCCAACCTGGACCAGGACAGTTCTGATTACATCCTGCTGAAGGATGGGCGGGTTTTTGAACACTGCTCGCACACGCAACGCGTGGACGGCCAGCCCATCGGCCGCGTGTGGAGTTTCCGCGACATCACCCTGCAGCAACGCGCGCATCAGGCGATGCAGGAAAGCAACGAGCAGCTCGAAGCCGTCAGCGCCCGCGCGAACGACATGGCGCTCAAGGCCGAGATGGCCAACATGGCCAAGAGCCATTTCCTCGCCAACATGAGCCACGAAATCCGCACGCCCATGAACGGCGTCATCGGCATGACCACCCTGCTGCTCCAGACGGAGCTGACGCCGGAACAGCAGCAGTTCGCCCAGCTCCTCAAGCACAGCGGCGAATCGCTGCTCGCGCTCATCAACGACATCCTGGATTTCTCCAAGATCGAGGCGCAGAAGCTCGTGCTGGAAAATCTGGATTTCAATTTGCGTGAAACGATGGAGGACGCCACGGAACTGCTGGCGTTCAAGGCGGCGGAAAAAAATCTCCGCCTGGTCTGCCAGGTGCCGCCGGAGCTGCCGCTGCGGCTGCGCGGCGACGCGATGCGGCTGCGGCAGATTTTCATCAACCTCGCCGGCAACGCCATCAAGTTCACCAGCGAAGGCCAGGTGGTGCTGCGCGCGGAACTCGTGGCGGCGGACGAAAAATCCGCGACGGTCCGGTTCACCATCCGGGACAGCGGCATCGGCATCCCCAAGGACCGCCAGCCATTTTTGTTCAACTCCTTCACGCAGGTGGACGGGTCCACCACGCGCAAGTTCGGCGGCACCGGACTCGGCCTGGCCATCTCCAAACAGTTGACGGAACTGATGCACGGCCAGATCGGGCTGGAAAGCGAACCGGGCGCCGGCACGTTGTTTTGGTTCACCCTCGTCCTGGAAAAATCGCCGGGCGCAACGGCGGCGGAAACCAGACCGTTTCCAGATTGCCGCGTGCTCGTCGTGGAAGCCCACGCCGCCAGCCGGGTGGCCATTCTGGAAATGTTGCACGCGACTGGCTGCGAAACCGTCGCCGCCGAAAATTTCGCGGCGGCGGAAAAATTGCTCGCGGAAAACGCGGCGGCGGGCAAGGCATTTGCCTGCGCGCTGCTGGCCGGATCCACCGCCGATGCCGGACATTCTTTGCGCCTCCAACAAGACGCGCGGTTCGGCGGCACGCGGCTGGTCCGGCTGTCCGATTTTGGCAGCCGCGCCAATCCCGGCGAACTCGCGCA
>JAYVCM010000354.1:0-10771 GCA_043749955.1 Limisphaerales bacterium
CGGAGTGGGCGAACATCGTCAAGGCGCTGCTGCACACGCTCTGGCAGGGCGCGGTCATCGCGGTGCTGCTCGGCTTCGCGCTGCGGCGGCTGGACAATCCCGTCGCGCGCTACCGTTGCTCGCTGGCCGCGCTCGGCGGTGTGATGCTCGCGGGACTGGTCACTTGGGCCGTGTTGAACCGTCCGCTTCCGCAAAAAATTTCTAATGCTCCCGCACCACAAACAGAAACTGCCAGCGCACCGGTGGCCAATAATAATCTGCCGCCGCTCGTCATTAATTTTCCGCCAGCGGAACCCAAGCCGGTGACGATGCCGTGGTCGGCGTGGCTGGCAATGCTCTGGCTGGCGGGCGCGACAGCGATGATTTTCCGCGCCGGATTTCAAGTGGCGGGGGCGGAACAATTGCGCCGCGCCTCGCGTCCGCTGGAGGACGCGCACATTGCCGGACTGCTCGACGACGCCCGCCGCGCCGTCGGTTTGGCGCGACGCGTGCGGATTGCGGTGACGGACAAACTGACTTCGCCCGCCGTTGTCGGCGTGCTGGTGCCGACGCTTATTCTGCCGCTGTCACTGACCACGACGCTGACACCGGAACAGATCCGTTTTGTCCTGCTGCACGAACTTGCGCACATCCGGCGCGGTGATTATCTCGCCAGCCTGTTTCAACTGTTCGCGGAGGCGCTGCTGTTTTTCAATCCGGCGGTCTGGTGGATCAGCCGTCACATGCGCATTGAACGCGAAGCCTGCTGTGACACGCTCGCCGTCGAATTGAGCGGCGCGCCGGTGGACTACGCACGGACGCTGGTTCACGTCGCTGAAAATATTTTAACTTCCGCACCGGCGGCGGCACTGGCGTTTGGCGACAAGCGTGAACCGTCGTCGCTCGCCGACCGCGTGCAACGGATGCTTGTTCCGGGTTATCGTCCCGCGCTGCGGCTCACATGGCGCGCGATGCTGGTGGCGTTGCTGGTCGGCGGCGGGCTGCTGTTTCTCTCCGCGCTCGGCACGCGCGTCACCGTTGCGGCGATTCTTTCGCCGCAGGAACGGATCGAGCGCATCGAAAAGAAAATGACCGAGCTGGGCGAGAAGCCGGTGGCGGATTACAACGGCAGCGACGAGAAAGCCCCCCAAGTAAAAATTTCTGGCGAGGTTCGCACTGCCGATGGCACGCCCGTGCCGAAATGGGTTCAAGTGAACTTCAATTCCTCGGTGAATCATTCGAGCTACGGCACGATGGACATGGCGCGCAACGGATTTTTCACCAACTCGATTCGCGCGGGGACCATTCTCATCAGCGCCGAAGTGACCAACTTTGCGCCCGCGTTCATCGCCCCGCTGGACGGCCTGCATACGAACCTTTTCTTTTACGTGGTAATCACTCTGGAGCGCGGGTTTGACGTGGTGTTGCAAGTGGTGGATGCCGACAGCGGACAGGTCCTGACGGATGCGAAAGTTGTCACGATATTTTGGATGAATAACAACGGCTTTCAATCCCGCTTCTGGAAATCCGGCGCGGACGGTTCCATCACGCTGACGCATTGCGCGGATTTGCCAATGGATGTGACCGTGAATGCGCCGGGCTACGAAATCACCCAGAAAAAATTTGACCGCGTCCGCGCGGGCGAGCCGTTACGCGTGTCGGTGCGTCATGGTGCCACCGTGTCCGGGGTGTTGCTGGACAAGACCACTGGTCAGCCGGTTGCCGGTGCGGAATTGCGTGTGCTCTATCAAGCCGGCACGGTGGATCAGCAGCGGTTTAATTGGGATGACTCTTTGCACGCTCTGGGCAAAACCGATTCAAGCGGTGCGTTTGTTTTGGATCAGCTCCGGCGCGGTGTGCGTTATTACTTCGGCATTTCTGCGCCAGGACATGAATCGCTCATTCTCAAAAATATTTCCGCCGGTCAGAGCAATCTGGTTGCGCGCCTCGGCCCGGAGTTGGTGGTTCGTGGACACGTCATCGGCAGTTTGGAATCGTTGCAGCAGATAAACAAACACCGGGCGCTGTATCACTCGTTTTCCGAAATTTATGATAGCAGTTCCTTCGGCGATGGCGGCTGGGTGCCGCTGCGGGTCACGAATGGCGTCGCGAGTTTTCAATTCACCAATCGCTTGGCCGGGCTGGTGAAAATGAGCGCCAAGAGCGGCGGTTCTTTTGAACGTGAAGTGTCCACGCCCGTGGATGATTGGGTGATTGATCTCAACACGGTCCAGATAGCCGAGGCAAAAGTTTTGCCCAAGCGCGAGGTGATTTTCCGCTTCAAGCATCCGTCCGGCGTGCCGCCGCGCGGGACGGTGGAAGTTACCATTCCCGACAATCTGGAAATCAATCATCTCACCGCACACATGCAGGAGATGGAAATCACCAACGGCGAAGTTCGCGTGCCAATCGCCATCGGCGGACGCACATCCCTGGAACCAAAACGCATGGTGGGCTACTGGTTCAACAGTGCGGGCGAACGCGGCAGTCTTTTGTCCATCCAAGTGACGAACGGCACCGGGCCGATTGTCATCGAGATTCCGCTCGTTCCGGCAGGTGCGATTTATGCCCAGGCGCGCAATGCGGACGGGACTCCGGCGGGCGGTCTGGGCTTTGGCGTGAACGAATTGAAACGCTCACCGGGCAGGGATGACTCCAGTTTGCTCGACCGCGGCGGCGACAGCTATGATAGCACCGCCCCGCGCAAATGGATTTCCGGTCCGCTGCCGCTCGGCGGGACGTATCAGATTTATGGGTGGCGTGGGAATTCATTCTGCGTCAGCAAATCCATCAAGCTCACCGAAGCCAGTCCAGACGCGGAGGTGGAACTGCAATTCGCACCCGGGAAAAAATTTATGGGTGTGGTGCTGGACGCCGACGGCAAACCATTGCGCGATGCGGAATTGAAAACTTCGTTCACGCTGGCAGGCAATCATGGCTTCGGATTGAAATCTCTTTTCACCAACGAGCGCGGGTGGTTTGAGCTGGAAAACGCGACGCCGGACATGGGCGAGTATTCCGTGGAGGTGGACGCGCCGGGAATGATGGCCGAGCGCATGGCGCTAGATTTTGGTTCGCAGCCGCAGACCATCCGGCTCAAGCGCGGGCGCACGCTTGGCGGTCGCGTGGTGGAGGCGGGCACGGGCTACCCGATTCCCGGCATGGAGGTGCGCGCGCTGGATTACGACCGCAACAAGCTGCCCATGCTCACGACGCACACGGACGCGGACGGACGTTTCGAGTTCACCACGCTGGGCGACGTGAATTACACGCTCTACCCGGACGGCGGCGAACTGCTGGGCCGACCGGCGTCCGGCAACTTGAAATTCCGCGCCGATGGCCGCACGAACCTGACGCTCACGGTGAAGCTTTACGAATGGAGCAAGCTGAAGCCGAAAGCACCGGCGGCAACTGCTGGCACAATGAATACTATCGTGGGCATTTTGACCGATCCAAATTTCCGCGAGCAGCTTCATGCGATAGAACAGCGTGGTGGATTCAATGCGTTGACCGAGCCGAAGCCGGTGATAACAACCACGATTGGCCGTGGCATCAATAGGATTTCGGCGGACGACTTTTCTGCGGCGGTTTCCAATGCGGTTTCCGAATCTTCCAGCCAGCCGGCCATGACGTTCAAACTGGATCACCCGATTCGTTCGGAGGATTTGAAGAAACAACTTCTGGACTCAGGAGTAAAAATTCCGCCGACGGTTTTCTTCTACAATGACAGTGGAGTTCTGCTGGTGCGAGGTTCCCAGGAACAGTTGGCGTTGGTGAACCGGGCGGTGCTGAAATTGAACGGGAATTCGGCGAGCGTGATTGAAGCCGACAGCAAAACCTTCATACAAAGGACAGCGGCATCTTCGACTACGAACCAAACATCCACGAATTTGTTCACCCGGACTTTCAAGGTGGACACGAATGCTTTTCTCGCCAACTTGAAACGTTTCGCCGTCGCAGGCGCAGTCACATCGCCGGTGGTTGGCGGGGAAACAAACCCGCCAAGTTACAGCGGTGCCGCCGTCAGAAATTTTTTCAGCAGCCTGGGTGTGAATTTCGACTCGCCGCCCGGCAAGGCGGTTTTTTACAAGGACCGAACTGGAATTTTGCTGGTCAAAGCCACGACGGCAGATTTGGACACGGTTGATCGAGCCATCCAAGCGCTCAACTACACGCCGCCGCAAATCCACATCAAGGCGCGGTTTGTTTCTCTGCCAAAAAAACAGACGTTTGCGCTGGAGTCATTGATGATGTCATTGAACGCCAGCACGCACGAACTCGTCGGCATCATGAACCACAGCAATCTCCAGACGGCGCTCAAGACCTTGGCTTCCAAAAACAAGGTTGAGATTTTGGCCGAGCCGGAAGTCACCACGTTGAGCGGACGGCAGGCGCAGGTAAGGGTGACGGACACAGTGTCCATCATCACCAACATGACCGCATTTGAAAACCCGACCAACCACGTCGTCTCAATCACTCCGCAGGTTTCCCCAATTGAGGTCGGCGTGGTGCTGGATGTAGTTCCGCATCTGCTGGCGGACGGTCACACGCTTTCGCTGGGGCTCAAGCCGTCGTGGACGGAATTCAACGGCTACGCCAAGACAAACACCCACGCATTTTATAAGTCGTCCGGCGAGCGCATTAATGTGCCGGGAGTTCACCCGCTCTTCAACGTGCAACAATTGACGACGACGGTGAACTTATGGGATGGCCAGACGGCGGTTCTTGGCGGGATGAGCGTAACAAACATCGTAAAGGACAAAATCCCATTGCTCGGCGATCTTCCGTGGCTAGGCAGCCTGTTCCGCAAACGGCAGACCACCGAATCGGACATTCTTGTCTTCATCACCGCCACTATCGTTGACCCGGCGGGCAATCGCGTCCATGCGGACGACGAGTTGCCGTTCGCGCAAACCGGCATCCCACCGCAGCCGCCGCAGCCGAAATAATCAACGCAGAGGCGCAGAGGACGCAGAGGGGCGCGGAGTTTTTTGCTCAACCAAAAATTTTTTCTTTGCGCTTCTCCGCGTTCTCTGCGTCTCCGCGTTGAGAAAATCCGGCGGCTTCGGCAGTGGCAGGGAACGGAACGCCGAGCACCGTCCCGGCCAGTGGGAATCGGATTCGCTTCGAGCCGGGACGGTGCCCGGCGTTCCAATCAATAGCCGTTCATGTTGACCTGGGACATTCTCAGACGCGGGCGCGTTGCCCGATGATATCCGAAATGCGCGGAGCGTCTTGGACTGCGGTGGGTGAGGGGCTGGGGCACACACCGCTTTGGGGAAGTGGGGAACCATTCAACATCCAACGGCACACGTCGGTTTCAATCGAAAGCGGTGTCAGCCCCGTTCCCCGCCAGCCACCGCAGTCCAAGACGCTGCGCGCAATCTGGTTGATCTTGAAACACGCGAAGCGTCTTGGAGTGCGGCAGTCCTCTGCCGCTTTTGCGCGGGGGAAAGGGATTGAGGGTGAGGGGTGTTTTTTTTGGGGGAACATTCAACGCCGAACATTCAACATCCAACATCGAATGATTCTGCGAACCGCCGGCATCACTGGATGTTGAATGTTGAATGTTGGATGTTTTCCAGCTTTTCCACCCCTCACCCCGGCCCTCTCCCCTCGGAGGGGAGAGGGAGAAGAAGTGCGCGCGAGCTTTTTCTGAAATTATTCGCGCCCGAAAAAATTTCCCCTAAACTTTTCCGCGTGTTGAATCCGTTCATCCATTGGATCGAATCGCACGGGGCGCTGGCTCCGTGGCTGTTCCTCGTGCTGTTTCTGCTGGCGTCGCTCCTGATGATCTGGCGGCTGGAGGCGATGAGCGCGGGCGGCTTCGAGGGCACGGTGCTGGGCACGCTCGTCATGCCGTATTGCTCGGGCATGGGCAACCTCATCTTCGCCTTCATCCTCGGACGCTACCACGGCAACGGCGCGGACGTGATGACGAACTCGCTCGTCAACAACGTCACCAACATGACGCTGGTGATCGGCCTGCCCGCCATCCTCTGGGGCATGACGGTCATTCCGAAAAAAAAGCCCGCCAAGAATCCGGACAACGGAAAAAAATCCAAGGCGGGCGGCAGCGCGCCGGAATTGAACCGGCTCTCGCTGCTGCTCACGCTGCTGGCGGTTTTGTTTTTCACCGGCGCGGTCTGGGCGATGGGGCGCAAAGGCAGTTTGACTCGCGATGACGGCTTCGTGTTGGTTGGCTTGTTTTTATTCTGGCAATGCTTCCATGTCTTTGACGTGCTCAAGCAAAACGTGCGTCAGGGCAAGTCGGCTTTCAGTTGGATGATTCTGGTGGACCTGGCCTTGCTCGCGGTCGGCGCGTATCTGATTTACGTCAGCACAAACTGGCTGGTGCATTGGGTGTCGCACATCAAAACCGGCTTCATCAGCGCGAAACATCTGGGCTGGTTGAGCGGCTGGCTGATGGTGCTGCCGAACGCGCTGCTCGCATTTTATTACGCCTGGCAGAAAAAACCGGAGATCGTTTACACGTCGCAGGTCGGCGACGCGCACGTCTCGATTCCGCTCTGTCTGGGCATCTTCGCGCTGTATCACCCGATGCCGCTGCCGGCGTTTTTTCACACGGGGATGCTGCTCCTGCTGGCGACCACGCTGGTCCACTTGTTTTTCGTGGCGGTCTTCGGGCGGTTGCCGCGCCTGGCGGGGGTCGCGCTGGTGGCGGCGTATGGGTGGTTTTTGTGGAAGGGATTGATGGGGTGAATCATCCTTTTTCTCATCGTCATCCTCATCCTCAATTTTGAAAATTCTTCATAAACGAAGACGAGCATGAGGATGACGATGAGGATGAGACGGATTGTCAATTTGGCTTGGTAAAAATCTTCGTGTCCCATGAAACCACGAGCGGGCTGGTGCGGACTTTTTCGGCGAACTCCACGAACGGCTCCTGCGCGCCGAGCCAGCGCGGATTGGTGGCGATGGAATCCATGCTCTCGCTGGTGTTGTTACAGATGAGGTAAAGCCCCTGGCCCAGCACCATGAAAGATTCAAAGCCGGTGCCGGTGCCGTGCCGGGAAAATTCAAAGTCGCCGGGGCCGTATTTTCCGCTCAACAGTTCGGCGCGCAGGGAGCCGAGGTCGCTCGCGAAGTTTTTCAGGAAGTCGTCGTTGCGCGGCCCGGTGTAGGCCAGCACGCGCGCCCGGTTTTCCGCGAGGGAGACGACCGCCCATTCATCGAACACCACATGGCCGTAGCGCGAGTTCATCTGATCCGCGCAGGCTTTGATCTGTCCGCCGATTTGTTCAAGAGTCATGCGCGGGGAGCAGAACAAAACCGCCGCCCGCGCTCAAGGCAATTCGCGCCGCAATTCGCGCCGCGCAGAAAAAATTTCCGCACGCTCACGGATGCTTCCGACCGGGAAGGGCGCAGGCGCCGGACTCGCATTTGCGTCCGAACCGCCGGCTGATGGTCATGCGATTGCGCGCGAACCGTTCGTAGCCGCGGTCGGTGAGCCAGCGCAATCCCGGCCAGCCCGTCGGAGCAAGCAACCAGCCCAGGCCGACGAGGCGATAAGCTTCGCGGAACACCGCGACTTTTTTCACGATGCGGCCATCGGGAAAAACTCCGTGGATCACGCCCATCAATTCGGCATGGGTGGTGTGATAAGCTGACGGGTCGAAGCCGGGCCGGGTGATGTCTTCGAAGGCGAGTTGCGCGTGACGGTCGCGGCGTTGCAACCAGCGGGCTTCGCGCGAGCAAAGCGGACATTCGCCGTCGTATAAAATCTTGAACTGCCAGCCGTTCATTTCGCCATCCGGGCGGGCTTGGCCTTGCCGCGCAGCAGCACCGCCTTGTTATCCTTCAGATATTTTTGGATGGTCTTGATGCCGCTGCAGGAGTTGGGAACGCGGACGGCGTTGGGCTTGCCGAGTTTGTAATGCACGAGCAGTTTGCCGACCATGCCGACTTCCAGATCCGCCTCGGCCATGCGCCAGCGCTGGCCAAGTTCCAGCGGTGCTTGAGGAATACGGGCTGCCGGCGCAGATTTTTTCATGCGCCATTCTGTGCGGAAACCTCCCCAAACGCCAATCAAATCGGTGGAAGCGCCATGCAGACGAAGACTTTTAACGCAATGACGCAAAGGCGCGAAGATTTTGGGGAACTTTGCCGGGAGTTTTGAATGTCACCCTTTGGTATGAGTGAGCTGCCAGGACGCTGCCGTTCGGCGTTGCCAGATCAGCTTTGCGTCTTTGCGCCTTTGCGTTGAATTCCGGCTGAATTGTTCCGGCTAAAATCAGAATTGAAACCGTCCGTCGCCGCGCCTATGCTCGCCTCATGCGCCAACTTATTTTAATTCTCACCGGAATTTTCTTTGCTCACGTCGCGTTCGCGGCGGAGGAAGCGTGGCGGCCGTTGTTCAACGGCAAAGATTTGTCCGGCTGGGAAACTTACATGAACAAGCCACATTCGTCGTGGGATGTGCCGGGATTGAAGCGCGGCACGAACGGAGCCTACCTCGAACCCGTCGGCAGGAACCGCGATCCGCTCAAAGTGTTCACGGTGGAAACCGTGGACGGCCAGCCGGCGATCCATGTGAGCGGGCAGGGGTTCGGCACGCTGACGACGAGCGGGACGTTCACGAATTTTCATCTGCGCCTGCAAGTGAAGTGGGGCGAACGCCGCTGGGGCAATCGCACCAACTCGCCGCGCGATGCGGGTCTGCTTTATTTCGTCCACGGCGAACCGGGCTTCCGCAGCGGGTCGTGGCCGCGCTCCGTTGAATTTCAGATTCAGGAGCACGACTTCGGCGACCTTTACGCCGTCGCCACGCAGATCACCGTTCCGGCGCGCGCGGAAATTCAAGGCACGAACGGCAAAACCCTTTACACTTACGATCCCAAAGGCACGCCGACGTTGTTCGTGGAGAAGAAACCCATTGGCAACCGCTGCATCCGGCTGGTGGATGCCGAGAAGCCGCGCGGCGAATGGAACACGCTCGAATTGATCTGCTTCAACGGCGACAGCATTCACATTGTCAACGGCCAGGTCGTGATGCGGCTGAACCACGCCCAGCGTCTCGATGGCCCCGAACCCGCGCCGCTGACGTCGGGCGCGATCTGTTTGCAGACGGAGGGCGCGGAGATTTATTATCGGAACGTGGAAATGCAGCCCATCGGGAAAATCCCGGCAGAGCTGGCCGCGCCTTGAACCGAATCCATGCAGTGGGAATTCAACGCCAAGACGCAAAGCAGCCAAGACGCAAAGCGGTGAAAGAAAACCTCAATCGGTTGGTTCGCCGCCAGCACACCCCAAACAGTGCCAACCGATGCTGGAATGGAAACGTGTTCGAATCCTTTGCGTCTTCGCACCTTTGCGTCTTTGCGTTAAAAGTCTTCGGCATCGTTCCGCTGAAACTGACCTGACGACGGCGGAAATCTTCCGCCGCGAATCATATTGCGATTTGAGTCGTGTATTTGAAGTTTATCGCGCAAGCTAGGGCATGATAAAAACTCCTCCGGTTCGTCGCCGCGTTCCCCCGCAACCGCTGGAATCCGGCCAGGTGTGGCGCATGGCCGAGGCGAACCTGCAGGTGAGCATGGTGGGCAAGCTGCTGGTGCATTACAAACTCGGCAAGCCCAACGCCATCCGCACCAGCAATTCCTGCAGCGGCATCAAGACCATCCAGAAATATCTCAAGGACAACAAGGCCGTCCTCGTTTAGCTCCGGACTGAAAAAATCGTGGTGTGGCGCGACTATCCCCTTGATAAATCGCGGCCAATAGCGGATATACTACGCTATCAGATTGTTGTTTCATCTGTGCGTTTGGTTGTGCTTCGCCGTTGTTCCTGCGAAGTCCGCAATTAATTCTTCCCTTCAAATGCAGCTTGGAAATCCCAGCAACGCCTCGGCGGACACCAACAACCATTCCCATTATCTCATCCAACGCTCCATTGAAGCCTTGGATTACAATGACAGCCGGGGACAGGCCAACTGGGCCAGTTGGGATTTGACTTCTGCCGACGCCAACAACGCCGTCACCCGGCAGGACAGCTACGCCACCGACACCAACCTGCCCACAAATTTCCACCCGGTGCTCGACACGGACTACGTCGGGTCCGGTTTTGATCGCGGCCATCTCTGCCCGTCCGCGGACCGGACGGATTCGACGAACGACAACGACCTGACGTTCCTGATGTCGAACATGATGCCGCAGGCGCCCGACAACAACCGCATCACCTGGCAGGGCTTGGAAGATCAGTGCCGGACACTGGCCGATGCGGGCAATGAAGTCCTCATCATCTGCGGACCTAGCGGCTTCAATGGTTCGCACATTTCCAGCACCACCAACGTCTTGATCGCTTCCAACACATGGAAGATTGTCGTGGTGGTGCCGTTGGGCGGTGGCACGGCGTTGAGCCGCATCACCACCACGACCAATCTTGTCATCGCCATCCGCGTTCCCAACACGAACGGCGTCAACCCCAACTGGACGAACTATGTCACGTCCGCCCATTCCATCGAGCTGGACACGGGACTGACTTTCTTCACCGCGCTGCCCGGCCCCATTGCGTCCGCGTTTCGCGCCAAGATCTACAACCTCGCCAGCCCGCCGCCGGCCATCACCAGCTTTACTCCCGCGAGCGGTCTGGCGGGCACCAGCGCCGTCATCACCGGCACCAATTTCAACAACACCACCGCCGTCAAATTCAACGGCTCCAACGCCGTCTATTTCGTGGACTCCAACACGCAGATCACCGCCACCGTTCCGACCAACGCCACGACCGGCCTCATCACCGTCACCACGCCCAGCGGCACGGCGAACAGCGCCGC
>JAYVCM010000355.1:0-4972 GCA_043749955.1 Limisphaerales bacterium
AGGATTTTTACCTTGCGGTCGTCGAGAAATTCCTTGGCGGCACGGGCGTCGTCGCCATTGTGGCCCTTGCCGGCGAGGATGAGGATGAAATCGTCCGCCCTCGTGAGCTTGCGCGCGCGGCGGGCGAGCCGTTTGCCGACGCGGCGGATGACCTCCGCCTCGGTCTGGCCGGTGGCCCAGGTGGCGCGCTCCCATTCGCGCATCGCGTCGAGGTTGATGACTGGAACTGGCACGGCGCGAGTGTGGCGGAAAGTTATTGGTGGCAAAAGCAGAATGTCGCGCACGAACGCGCGGCATTTCCCGATCATTTGAATGTTGTTCTTCCGCGTCCGAAAGCGGTGCTAAAGCAGCCGCAGTCCAGACGCTTCGCGAATCTCGAAATCGTCCGGTGAGCGCGAAGCGTCTGGACTGCGGCCGGTTCACCGCCGCTTTTCACCGGATGACAAGTGGTCACACGGATTTCACAGATTCGCACGGATCAAAAATCCCATCCGTGAAAATCCGTGCAATCCGTGTCAAAGATTTTAAGCGTGCGCCGTTACGCGACATTTTACGCCACGACTCGGCTACAGCTTCTTTAGTTCCGTGCCCGCCAGTTGAATCAACGGCCGGATGGTCGCCGCGTCGAATTGAAGTTTGCAGCCCGCCGCCGCAAACAATTCCGGCAACGGACGCGAGCCGCCGAGCGCGAGGGATTTTTTGTAATCGGCCAGCGCCTTCGCCTGGTCGCGCCGCGAGTTCGCCCAGACCTGCAACGCGCCAAGCTGCGCGATGCCGTATTCGACGTAGTAAAACGGATGGATGAAAATGTGGAGCTGCCGGTGCCACGAGTGCGCGCGCGCTTCCTCGTAGCCGCTCCAGTCCGTGTCGCCGCCAAAGCGGTCCATCAATTGCAGATACGCCGCCTTGCGCTCCGCGCGCGTGTGGCCGATGTGCGTGTAAATCCAGTGCTGAAACGCGTCCACCGTGGCCATCCACGGAAAGAATCCGATGATGCCTTCCAGATGCGTCTTGCGCGCACGGTTCGCCTCCGCGGATGGCGCGCGCTTTTTTTCTCCCTCTCCCCCACCGGGGGAGAGGGCTGGGGTGAGGGGGCCGGTCGCCGGATAAAACTCCTCCAGAAATTCATTGCCCAAAAGTTCCATCGCCATCGAGGCGACCTCGCAGAATTCAATCGGCGCGCCGCGATACGCATACAAGTCCTCCTCGCGCGTCGCCTGCGCATGGAACGCATGGCCGGCCTCGTGCAAAATCGTCTCCACATCGCGCTGCAGGCCGATGGCGTTCATGAAAATAAATGGCACGCGCGCCTCCGACAGCGTGGACTGATAACCACCCGGTGCTTTTCCTTTGCGGTTGTCGAGGTCGAGCAGTTTCAAATCCTGCATCTGCCGGAAACCCGCCGCGAGTTCCGCGTCGAGCTGATTGAAAATTTTCTGCGAGCGCGAAACCATCTCGCCGACTTCGGCAAACGGCTTCAACGGCGCGCGATTCTGCGGATCCACCGCCAGATCCCACGGACGGAGCTTTTCGAGTTTCAACTGCCGTTTGCGTTCGCTCTGGATTTCGCGCACGGCGGGGACGATTTCCTTTTCCACCGCATCGTGAAATTTTGTGCAGTCGTCCGGCGTGTAATCGAAGCGCCCCATCTTGCGGAACATGAAATCGCGGTAATTTTCAAAGCCCGCGTTCTTCGCGATCTGCGTGCGGAGCTGGATGAGCGTGTCGAAAATTTCCTCGCACTTGTCCACGTCCTGCAGGCGGCGTTTGGCCACGAGTTCCCATGCCTCCTGACGCAGCGCACGATCCGGCTCCTCGAGATAACGGCCCATCTGCACCAGCGTTTTTTCCTCACCGCGAAAACTCACCGTCTGCGCGCCGATGAGTTTTTGATACTGCTGGGAGAGCTTGGCGTCCTCGGTTTCCAGCGCCACGTTTTCCGGGCGGAACAGCTCGACGTGATTCTTCACATCGCGGTCGAAGACCGCATAACGCGGTTGGAGCGCCGGTCTCCGACCCGGCACGTTGAGGTCTTCACGCCCGGAACTCGCCGGGTCGGAGACCGGCGTTCCAATCGCGAGCAATTTCTCCCGCATCGGATGCGCGACGTAAATCTGCTCCAGCGCAAACTGGCGCGGCTTGAGCTGCGGCTCGACGTGCTCGACGAAATGCAGATACGCCTTCTCTGCGTCCGCGTTGTCCGTGTGGCAAGTCATGGCGATATACCGGCGCGACGCCTCCTCATCGAGCGCGGCATTGAGTTCGCTCCAGTCAATCAGCCAGCGTTCCAGTTTGGCGGCGCTAGTGGCTGCGGCGGCGCGACGCTCCAACTGGTCAAACAGCGGCGCGATCTGCGGCCAGTCGCCGAGATCAAGGTTTTGCGGAACGAACGAGCGTGGCCGGTGCGCGGCCAGTTTTCCAAACGGCAATAAATTCATGGGCGAAAGGATAAGGAAAGTTCGCGCAAAGAAAAATGTTTTGTCAGGCGGAGTTGCGGAATGGCGCGGGAGAAAATACCATCGCCCGACCGTGAAGCCGATTCGTTTGACCAAACACGCCCGCGAGCAGTCTGTGGAACGCGGCGCGACGGAAGCCGAGGTCGTCGCAGCCATCCGCACCGGCGCGCGGGAGGCGGCCAAGCACGGGCGCGACCTCTGCCGTTACAATTTCACGTTCGGCCAAAAATGGAACGGCCGGCATTACGCCATCAAGCAGGTTGCGCCCGTCATCAAGGAGCAGGCCAACGAAATAGTTGTCATCACCGTCTATACGTTCTACTTTTAGAAAGGTTCGCCATGAAGATCAGCTACGATTCCGAAATTGACGCCGTGTATATCCGCCTCATCGAGGGGAAACACGAATGTCGCACCGTGCGCCTCAACGACGAAGTGGCGCTCAACATCGGCGCGGACGAAAAGCTGGTCGGCATTGAAATCCTCGACGCCCGGGCCGTTCTGGCGGCGGGCAAAATGCCCAATCTCTCCGTGGAAAATCTGCCGCTCGTGGCAGCTTAATTTCGTTTGAGCACAATGCCGATGAAACGCCACTGCTTGGAAAACTCATCGTAGGACAAACGGCGCAGTCCGCCCAGCGGATCGCCCACGACAACTTCCGAGTCGGTCACTTCCAGCACCGCCACCCAGTGGTCCACCTTGAAGCCGTATTTGATGACGGCCAGCGTGAGGCCGGCCTGTTTCAATTCGGAAATATTTTTGAAGACACGGCATCTCGCCGTCAGACCGTCCTTGCCGTATTCCTTTTGCAAGGCGTCGGCGAGCAAGTCCGTGGGCGATCCCTCTTGAGAACTGGTGCAGGACAGAATGGCGATGGTTCCTTCTTCAGCGGGCAGGCCGAGTTTCCGCAACGCCGTGACCGCCGCCGCCGGCCCGCAGGTAAAGTCGGTTTCTTGCAGACAGACGCCGTTGCCATCCATGCGCGTCTGCAAATGGGAAAGCCGGTTCCGATCAACCATCGGCGACAGAAACGGTCAGATGGCAATGAAGAAAACCATGGCCGCCATCAGGAGCAAGATCAGGTTCCGGTCACGCCGCCGCGTCAGGCGCGACAGCGGCGTGGTCAAAACCATCGTGGCGACGAAACCGAAGACGGCGAATTTTTTCAAGCCCAGCATCATCCAGGAAACCGGCGGGGTGAACATCACCGCCGGCACATTGAAGGCGACCCCGAAAAGCAAAATCAAAACCAGCGGAATGAGATAGCCCAGCAGCCAATACGGGCGGCGCAGCCGTGAAAACCACCAGCCCAGCCCGCCGCCGGCCAGCGCCCAGAGCAATGAGATAAATGCGGCCAGCCAGAGGTTCATTTGCCGGACAGATTAAATAATCAAACCGCGATTGAAATGAATTTTATGCCGGCAACTTGACGCCCTTGTAAACTTTCACATCCGAACCGTCCGCGAGAAAAGCGGAAGCCGGGGGCTGATTTAAAAACCGTCCAAATTTTTCGCCATACAAACTGGCCACCTGACAATCCAACTCCACCCGCTGCGTTTCCCAGACCCGCCAGCGCGGATGCTCGACGCGGTATTCCATGGTCGAGCCGTCGCGTTGCCGGGCGTAGCCCCAATAATGTTCGGTGATGAATTTCTGGAGCGAGCCGTCCACCAACGGCTGTGCCGGCCCATGAACCGCCAGTTTCAAAACATTTTCCCGGCCATCAATCCACCAGTAATAGGAAACTGATTTCACATCCGCCTCAACTTTTTCAATCCGATGGGACATCGGCAGCGCGACGTAATTTTCGTTGTAAAATTTTCTCGCGATGAAAGCGATGGCGGCCCGGGGAACCAGTTCCTTGATGAACACCACGCCGCGCCGCCAGCCCTCCTCCGCCTGCCGGCGGACATAAAACCGCAGGTTGACCTCCTCGAAATTTCTGTGAAATGGAATCGGGATGCCGCCGACGCGCGTATCCAGAAAAAGAAAAGCGACGACGCTCACAAATGTTTTACCGTTCCAGAAATCCAGCTCGGTGCCTGGCGGAACGAATGGAGCGAGGACGGCGGGATCAATTTCATAATTGAGCATCGCCAGGTATCGCCACTCGGCGGTCAGAAAAACTTTGGTGCTGTTGATTTTCATTTTTACTTCCACGCAGCTGCGTTGCCCTGGAACGGTCTAGGCTAAGATGCAGCCGTTTAACGAGCGCGCACGATTCTCCCTAACCCCGGCCCTCTCCCGCTGGGAGAGAATTCCCCGATCCAAGGTTCGCGCTGTGAACCCCCGAACCGACTCGACCAATCTTTGTCCCAGGTGGGACAAGGATTTGCATCCAGAAAATCCCGGTTCATGGGGAGAATTCGCCGAAACGAAATTTCGCGCGTTGAACCCCTGAACCGTAGCAGCGACCGGCGCGCTCGCAAAGCGGCGATAAATCGTCCGCAGTCCAGACGCTGCGCGAAGACTCGACGCCACCACGACGCGCGAAGCGTCTGGACTGCGGACGATTTATC
>JAYVCM010000356.1:0-3688 GCA_043749955.1 Limisphaerales bacterium
CAAACACGCCGGGTCGGAGACCGGCGTTCCGCAATTTTGAATTGATATGTGGTTCAAGCGCGAACATAAAAATCGGAACCGGCGGCTGGGACGCGGGCACATCCTGGACGTGAAGCTGCGCTCCGACCAGGTGCGCGCGAACCGCCTCCGGCTGGCACTGTTTTTATTGCTCGTCACGGCGGGACCGTTCTTCGGACTTTATCTGGTCTGGCGCACGGGCGAGGTGATGCTCAACAAATTTGTCTATGAAAACGCGGACTTCGCCATCGCCAGCGTGGAGGTGCAGACGGACGGCGTCATCGCGCCGGAGCAATTGCGCCGCTGGTCGGGCGTGAAAGCGGGCGCAAACCTGATCGCGCTCGATCTCGCGGTGGTGAAGCGCAACCTTGAGCTGGTCCCGGCGATTGACACGGTTTCCATCGAGCGCGTGCTGCCGCGCACGTTGAAAATCCGCGTGACGGAGCGCGACCCCATTGCGCAGGTCAACGTGCCGCGCGCGGATGCGGCGGGCGGAATTGTGGTGGGCGTGTTTCAACTGGCCGCCGATGGGACCGTGATGCTCCCGCTCGACCCGCGCCAGTCGGTGATGCCGTTGACGCAGCTCAACGCACAACTGCCGGTGATCGCCGGGCTGAATATTTTTCAACTGCAGCCGGGCCGCCGCGTGGAACTGCCGCAGGTGCAGGCGGCGTTGCAGCTGATCACCGCCTTCGACCATTCGCCGATGGCCGGGCTGGTGGACTTGCGGCGCATCGATGTTTCCTCGCCGGGCGTGGTCATCGTTTCGACGCGGCAGGGGAGTGAAATTACTTTCGGCCTCGACAATCTGGACCAGCAGTTGCGGCGCTGGCGCGGGATTTACGACTATGCTTTGACAAAAAATTCCATCATCGCGTCCTTGGACCTGGCGGTGGCGAACAATCTGCCGATGCATCTGGTGGCGGCGGGCGCCGCGCCAGACGCAACGGTGAAGCCGGTGAAACCCATAAAAAATCGGAGGCGAAATGTTTGAAGATTCCAACATCATTGCCGGTCTGGAGATCGGCACGTCAAAAATCTGCGTCGTGGTCGGCGAACAAAATGCCGACGGCGCGCTGAACATCGTGGGCCTGGGACAGTCGCGTTCGCGCGGCGTCCGCAAGGGCGAGATCTGCAACCCCGAACAGGTCGAGGAGGATCTGCGCGCCGCGATCTTCGAGGCCGAGCAGATGGCCGACGTGGAGATCCGCAGCGTTTATCTCGGCGTCAGCGGCAACCACGTCCGCAGCTTCAACAACCGTGGCCGGCACAACGTCGTTTCCGCCGAGCGCGAGATTTCGGCGGACGACGTGGAGGATGTGATCCGCAACGCGAAGGCCGTCGGCCTGCCCGCCGAGAACACGATCATCCACGCCGTGCGCCAGCATTTTTTTGTGGACGGCCACGACGGCGTGACAAATCCGGTGGGGCTGCTGGGCGCGCGGCTCGAGGTGGAGATGCACGTCATCCACGGCAACACTAACCGCATCCAGAACGCCATCCGCCTCGTGCGCGGCACGCAGCTCGACGTGGACGAAGTGGTGTTCAACGGCATCGCCGCGTCGCTCGCGCTGCTCACCAGCGAACAGAAGGAACTCGGCGCGCTCGTGATTGACATCGGCGGCGGCACGACCGAATACGTGGTGTATTCCGACGGCGCGATCCGGCACACCGGCGTGCTGGCGGTCGGCGGCGACCATGTTTCCAACGACCTCGCCTACGGGCTGAAAGTTCCCTTGAGCCGCGCGGAAAAACTGAAACTGGAGCACGGCTCCGCGCTCGTCACCGAGGCGGCGAAGGGCCAGACCATCACCATCACCAATGAAATCGGCCTGGCGCTCAAGTCCGTGAACACCGGCCATCTGCAGCGCATCATGTCGCTGCGATTGGAGGAAATTTTCCAGCTCATCGCGCAGGATCTTGAACAGGCCGGCCTCACCGATTATCTGCGCGCCGGGATTTTCCTGTGCGGCGGTGGTTCGCGCGTGTCGGGCCTCGTGCCGCTGGCCGAAAATGTTTTTCAGATGAACGTCACCGCCGGTCACGCTGGCGCGGTCAGCGGTTTGACCACCGCGCTGGACCAGCCGGAATTCGCCGCCGCCATCGGCCTGGTGAAATACGGTTCGTTGAAAAACCGCAAGCGTGCCGCGCGCCCGTCGCTGGTGACGACGCTTCGGGACGCCTGGGGAAACATCTGGCAACGTTCGTGAAAGGATCGTTATGCAAAATGAAACTGAAAATCAAAGCCCGCTGATGGCTGCGCCGGAAATTCCCGAACGACCGGCGGTGAAAATTTTTGGTGTCGGCAACGCCGGCATCGCCCTGCTCGGCGCGCTCGCGCCGGCGGAATTTGCGGAGGCGCAGTTCGCCGTCATCAACACCGATGCCGGCCCGCTTGCCGCGTCGTCGGCGACGGTGAAGATTCATCTCGAAAATAAATTGCTGCGCGGACTTGGCTCCGGCGGCGATCCCGACCGCAGCCGCGCGCTGGCCGAGGAACAATTCTCCACGCTCAAATCCGCCTGCGCCGGCGCGAACGTTGTTTTCATTCTCGCCGGACTTGGTGGCGGTGCGGGCAGCGGCATCAGCCCGGTGCTGGCACGCGCCGCGCGCGAGGCGGGCGCGCTGGTGCTGGCGTTCGTCACGCTGCCGTTCGATTGCGAGGGCAATCGCCGCGAAGCGCAGGCTCAAGCAAGCCTGGAACAGATCAAGTCCGCCGCCGACGGCGTCATCTGCCTGCCGAGCCAGAAAATTTTCAAGCTCATTGACGAGAACACCAGCCTGGTCGAGACCTTCCATTTCACCGGCGGCTTTCTCATCGAAGGCGTGCGCGGCGTGTGGCACCTGCTGACGCGCCCCGGTTTGATCCAGGTTCATTTTGCCGATTTGTGCGCGCTCCTCCGCGACCGCCATGCCGAGAACGCGTTTGCGTTCGTGGAGGCGTCGGGCGCGGGCCGGGCGCGCGAGGTCGTGGAAAAAATTCTCGCTCATCCGCTGCTCGACGACGGCCGCGCGCTCGCGGAATCCGACGCCGTGCTCGTGAGCCTGATCGCCGGGAAAGATCTGACGATGGCCGAGGTGAACCGCGTGATGGAATCAGTGAAACGACAGTGCAGCCACGCGCAGATCATCATGGGCGCGGCGGTGGACGCGGACTTGAAAAATAAATTGTGTGTCACCGTCATCGCCGCAAAACAGAATGTCCAGCCGGCCGGCCCGGCGACTGCCCGGACGGAAAATCGAGGCGGACACACCACCACCTTCAACCAGCGCGATGTGGTGATCGCGCGCCCCAACCGTCCGCGCCAGAAAAATTCCAAGCCCATCCAGACACAACTGCCGCTGACGATCATCTCCAAGGGCCGTTTCGACAAGAGCGAGCCGACGCTGCATCACGGCGAAGACCTAGATGTGCCGACGTTCATCCGCCGTGGCGTGCCGCTGAATTGAGACCTCTGCAACCGGAGCGCGGGCGGCTCGCCCGCGTGTTGATTGGTGTTGAACTCGCGGGCGAGCCGCCCGCGCTCCGGCTGCAACGCGCCCCGCCGGTTCAATTCTTCGACCACTTGGTGAGGACGTTGTTGGTGGTGAAGGTCAGGCGCAGTTTGCTTTCGTAGGTGCTTGGTCCGATGGTTTGCACGAAGCCGCCGCCGGGAGAGCCGTAAAATCC
>JAYVCM010000357.1:0-10681 GCA_043749955.1 Limisphaerales bacterium
CTCGTTCTGGATGCTGAACGGCTTGATCATCAAAAAATAAACCGCGCAGATCAGCCCGGTCGTGGCCAGCACGACGGCGATCAACTGGTTGCGTTTGGCTGGGGATAAACGTTTCATCGGGATGTGTCAGGAAAGCGGCATTCCACGGTGAACAGCACATACGACCGGCTGTCATAGGATGATTGCGGCGGGGACAGGTTGGAAAGCCGGATGCCGTTGGCCGCGCCCTGGGCGGCCTTGAAAAAATCATGCTTGCCCATCACCTGCTTGTAACGGTTCACCTGGTCGCCGGGGTTCGCGCTGAAATCCTTGGCGTCCACCGTGAGGGCGACCCGTTCCGTCGCGACCGCCGGTTTGCCCGGGACCACGCCAAAACTGTTCGTCACCGGCGGCGAGCCGGCAGCGATGGAATACGACTGGTCCACCCGCAGCCGGGTCAGTTGCACGTTTGGCACATACAACTGCTGGAAGGCGTTCAGCAGGTTGCCCTGCAAAAAGCGCGATTCCCCCAGTTTTTGCAGCGCGTCCAGCCGCCGTTGCGTCTCGTCAATTATTTTCAAGTTCGCCTTGACCTGGGCGAAATCATTGGTGCGCGTCTGGATCTCCCGCACCACCTGGTTGTTTTCGCTTCTGGCGATGACGCGCACGAGCATGATGGAGCTGAACCACACCAGCGACAGCACCACGAGAAACACGCCGAGAAAAAATGCGCGCTTCACCGGGTCCCGCCGGCGTAAATCTTCCTCCGCCAGGGTCTCCGCCAATAAATTAATCTTGATGGGCATAGGATTAAAAAGCCGCCAGCGCGGCGCCGACCGCCACGGTCAACTGCGGTCCGATATGATCCACCTCCACCGCCTGCTGTCCCGGCAGCGCCAGCTGCAGAAAGCCGGTCGGGTTCCACGTCTTGCACTCCACCAGCAGTTCCGAGTGCAGCATCTGCAAAATCATTTCCGAGCGCGCCGAACCGCCGCTCACATAGACCTGCGACACGGCCCGGTCCTGTTGATGCTCGAAGAAATCCAGCGACGCGCGGATTTCCCGGCCCAGCGGAATCACCTGCATCTGCAGGGCCGATTCCACTTCCGGCGCCATGCCGACCTTGATGCCTTCCGCCTCCGCGTAGCTGATGCTCATCGCCTCCGCCAGCCCGGCCGTCAACTGGTCGCCGCCGATGTTCACCACGCGGTTCAACGCCAGTTCGCCCCGGTCCAGGACGCTCACGGAAGTATGCTTGAACCCGATGTCCACCAGCGCCACGGTCTCCGACGCAAAAATTTCCGGCAGCGCCTTTTCAAACGTGTTGATCGGCCCGACCAGTCCGGGCACCAGCGCGTCGGCCGTCAGCCCGGCCAGGCCCACCGCCCGCATGAAGTCCGCCACCAGTTGCTGCCGCGCCGCCGTGCAGATGACTTTTAATTTCGGATTCGTGCCCGCCGCCAGCTTGTCATTCGCGCCGGATTTCGGCGGGAGGATGTAGCAGTCAAACGCGTGGTTCGGCAGGTCCTGCTGCAGATAACTTTTGTGGTTCACCTTGAGCACCTGCCGCATTTCGTCCAGCGGGATCTGCGGCAGTTCAATCTGCCGCACCAGCGCGTCGTCCAGCCCCACCGCCACGGTGATGAACTTGGTCGTGTTGCCCAGCGCGTCCGCCACCGCGCGCAGATGGTCGCCGAGCTGTTCCGGGGAAATTTTTTTCTCGAAGATGGGGGCGTCGAGCAGGGCGTAGCGCGTCAACGCGAGCACCTCGCCGCGTCGCTCCAGCAGCACCGCCTTGGTGGTGCGGCTGCCCAGATCTACGGAGATCATCTGGACACGTTTCTTTTTCGCGGCTCCGTTGAGGAATGGCAATGGCAAAGCCATGTGGTGGTTTCTTATAACGTTGTGTTGGTCTTGATAGCAAGACGGATTTTTCTGTTTCGAGTTTAGCAGTTGCCAGGCCAAGCCCGGTTTGCTGCCGAAAACATTTTCTATTCCCGCAATTCTGTCCGAACTTCAGCGAATCTTGTCCCGAAACGGGCCGTTCCTCAAATCATTTCCCGCGCCCGCTGCTGCGCCATGTCCAGAAATGCCGCCAGCAGCGGTGATTTTTTGCCGCGCCACAGCGCGCCCACCACCACCACCGGAAAATCCGGCAGCGGCAGCGCCCCGACATTTTTCGGCAGCGCACGCCCCGGCACCCGCACCGACACTCCGATCCCCAGCCCGTTCGCCACATACGTCTCGATCAAATCCGCCGAGCTGGCCTCCATCGTCGGGAACCATTCCACCTTCAGCTCCGCCAGCCGCGCCAGAAAATTCCGCGTCAGCGCCTCGTGCGCCGGCAGGCAGATCAGCGCCTCGTCAATCTTGTCCCGCCGCCAGAGTTCCGCCGCCGATTTCAGCCGCGCCGAGGTTTCCACCAGCAACACCATCGGCAGTTCCAGCAGGATGATTGAGGAAAAACCGGCGGGCGGCTTCCGCTCGATCATCGTGATCACCAGATCCACCTCGTCCTGCGCCAGCAACGTTTCCAGTTGCGCCGGGAATCCCTCGCGCAGGGAAATCTTCAGCCCGGGAAATTTTTTGCGCACGCCGTTCAAAAGCCCCGGCAGATGGTCGCGCAAAACAATCGTCGAGGCGCCGATGCGGAGATGCCGCGCCTGGCCGCCCTGCAGTTCGCCGGCAACTTTGTCGAGGCCGGCAAAGAACGGCTGGATGAAAGCAAAAAGTTTTTCGCCCGCCGCCGTCAGCGCGAACGGCCGCCGCTGAAAAAGCGTCACCCCCAAAAATTCTTCGAGCTGCGCCACCTGCGCGCTCACCGCCGGCTGCTGGATGCCGTAGGGGATGTTCCGCACCGCCGGCATGATGCCGCCATGCCGCGCGACAAAATAAAACAGTTCGAGGTGATGGACATTCATCGCGCCGACGATAGGGGTTCACGTTTTAGCACGCAACCTTTTCGCACGCGCGGACCGGCGGGTTGGGTTTGGAGTTCCGTCCCGCGCTGCGGGACGGCCAGGGTGGGTGCGAACGCCGAACCGTCCCGCAGCGCGGGACGGAACTCCAAACGGGGCAGTGTCAAGCTGCGCCCCTGGCGGGATGGGTTGGAAAAATTGTCCGGGAGGAATCTGTCGGCGGCCCGGTGTTAATGAGAGCGGGTGCGCAACGGATTATTTATGAGCGCGCCCTTTTGCCCGCCCCGCATTTGGGACGTAGGGTTACACCCCATGGCGAGGACCCCGCCCGGCGCGTAAGGTCACTCCAGTTAACCACCCAAACCAAAAATGAAAATCATCCTCTTATTTACCTGCGTCCTCACCCTGCTCACATCCGGCTGTCTGGTTTCCGAAGGCGGACGCCACGGCCACAGCCACGGACCTTCGGCCGTCATCGTCGGGCCGCCGGTGGTCGTCGTGCCCGCCCCGGTGATTGTCGTGCCGGTGGTTCGCGTGCATCACGATTAACCGCCGGCCGGCAAGGCCATCCAGCCGGAGAAAACTTTAACCCGAAATCCGAAGGCCGGATCATTGACCATGGAGGGCATGAAGGTCATGAAGAGAAAAACTTCATGCACTTCATGGACTTCATGGTTGATTATTTGGGTTTCGGAATTCAACCGGTTTCAAAACCGATGGCCGCCATGCGGCCGGGCCGGGCGCGCCGGCACAACGTCATTTCGGTTTTTCATCCTTGCTTCCAGCGCTCGCACTTTTGCCGCCAACGAAATGGAACCGGATCACTTCATATTCTTTGGTTTCCTCCAAATGAAAACCGGCCTGCTGAATTTCCCTGGCCATCCCCGGCATGTGCGCCACTCCCCACGGCACGATGAGATGTTCGGTTTCGGGCAGATGACCCTGAATCTGTTCCCACAGATGCCGGTTGCGCTTCCGCAGGAGATCATCCAGGAGTTGTTCCTGAAAATCCGGCGCCGTCGAGCATTGCATCAGTTGCTGCATCGTGCCGGCGTCCACACCAGCGGTGTGCAGGCGGATGATCAGGTTGAGCAAATCGAGCGTGTTCGTGGTGAACTGATCCACATCAATGTCGGCCATCACGATTTCGCCGCGGGTCGGATCAAACTTTTCATGCTGCTCGGCCAGGCCGAGCGCGTTGGCCATGCGTTGATAATTGATTTTGTGTTTGAGCAGATGTTTTTCATCCGTGACACCTTCCATCAAAATGATCGAGTTGGTGGGAAACGTCTGCGAAATGTCCCGGTAAAAATCCGCCTCGGCGACGTGCGCCATCGGAAACAACTGGATCGTCTTGCCGTCGGCGCGGACATATTTTCTCACCTGCACCGTGAAGCCGCCCGGATGCACCGTCATGAAGCCGTCGCTGAAATGATTCACCAGCCCGGCGGTGCAAACGAACAGGTAGATGATCATTGCGGGCAGCAGTCCAAAAATATTTGCCAGCACGAATCCAATCAGGTTCCGCCAACTGAAGCGCCGGCCCCCCAGCCGGTCCAGCGGCACCAGCCGCCAGCCGAATTTCAATCTGCCCTGGGCCTCGCGGAGAATCCAAAGGCCGAGGAGGACTTGAGCCAGCGACATGACCCAGAGGATCTGCGGCAGGTGGCCGGGGCAAAGAAAGAAAACGGGATAGCCGGCCAGTTGAGTCATCAGATAGAAAAGCGCCAGCGGAACAAACCACCGCTTGGGGATCGCGGGCGTGAATGCCATCAGAACATAAACGACCAAGGCCATGAACAGGGCGAGAAGCGATACAACCATCCTGATGCCCAATAGGAAATGCACGCCCAGGAAGATTCCGAGAGAGTCATCCACCACAGAAATGATGGCATCAGCCAGAAACAGTCCGAGGCATAGGCTTAGCAGAATGGCGAGCAATTGTCGCAGGAATGATGGCTTGCAATTTGACTCCGGTGGCAGCGGCAGCGGAACCCCGACCACCGGCGGCGGAATGTCTGGCAACGGCGGAACCACGCTGCCCGTCTGAGGCTGGTCATTGGACGATGGAATCATTGGGTCGGGTTGCATTACAATTTTCCTTTTTTTCGCGCCGAAGTTGGACGCAGGGCCGGCTGCATTTTCTGCACCCCCGCGAGCCGGGCGCGGATGGCCAGCAGCTTCGCTATCCGTGAGCCAAATTTTTTCGCCGAAAAATATTTGCGCCGGGCGACATGGGGTTCCGGACTCCAGGTCGCCACCCAAATCACCCGTGGCCGTTTGGAGCGCCGGTCCACCATCCGTTGCACGCCGCCGACGTTGGACGAACCCTTGCGCCGCCGCACTTCCGCCCAATCGCGCCGCGACATTTGCACCGGCGTTCCCAGCTTGGCGGCCAGCTTCCGATGATGCGCCTGCGCCGCCGCCAACGCCTGGGCCTTCCCGCCGTGCTTGAGATCGGTGAAGAATGCGGAATGGATTTTGCCGCGCCGCTGCAACCGCACAAAGAAACCGTGCGTGCGGTGGGACGGCTGGTCAATCCGGCAGATGCCCGGCGTGGCTGAAGGGGTGTTCATAATTTTCTGTTGAAAGCGCGGTTCACTTCACTTGCGATCCAAGTGGTAGGTGACCGCGCCCTTCTCGCCGATGGCGAGGTGGCCGGCTTGGCTGAGATATTGGACGAGGTCCAAAGCTTCGGCCTCGGTGATTTTGTGGCCGAGGTGCGCAACCAAGTAACTGATGAGCTTCTTTTCGTTCCTCGGGCGGGTGGTTGTAATCTTGCGCAGATGCTCCAGCACTTGGGTCTCCCGTTCGTCCAAGATGGAAAGCTGAACCTTGGGCTTCGATTGGGTCTTCGGCTTTGGGGCGGCGGCGGGCGGGGCTGGAGCCGGCAGCCTGGCCGACGTGGCGAAGGTGAGCTTGGTGAAATCGGCGTGACGCCGGACGCGAACATGTTTGCTGCGCAGATGTTCGATGAGCGGATCATAACCTGCATCCTTCGATACGATGTGAAAATAGCCGTGGGGATCGGCCAGCACCGCACGGCCAAGATAGTAGGCCAGGCTGAAATCCACCGCGTTCCGACCCGGTGACTTCAGGCGGATCAACTCAATGTTGGCGGCATGGTGCAGGAGCTTTTCGACTACGGTGGCGTCGAGCTTTGTCTTCTGGGCGCCAAGCAGCAAGGTAAGATGGACCGTCTTGCTCCCGATGATGGCGGGATCAACGGCGTGGACGTTCTCGTAGTCCACGAAGACATGGTTTACGGGCGGTGGGAGTTCATCGGTTTCGGTGTGCATACAATTCTTGGGCGGCGAGGATTTGGCGGAGGTTGGCGTCCAGCAGGGTGGCGGCGGCGGTTTGGGCGGCGGTGAGCTGGGCGGCCAGCGCGTCGCACCAGCGCAGCAACTCGTCCACCTTCGCCACCGCCTCCGGCGTTTCCGCCAGCGTGTCGAAGTGTTGGAGCAGTTGGGCGTGGTTCATGCGTCAGTTCAATACGTAGTTTAATACCTAGTTTGCGAGTTAATACCTGATTCACTACCCGATTAACCGGGTAATACCTATTTGGCGGTTTTCCTCCATTTTGCGGTGTGGCCACGGCCCAAACATTCAATGGATTTGCCTTTGAGACGCTTCAGGACGCTGCGAATGAGATCCACGCTGACGCGCGGACAGGCGCTTTGCAAATCAGAGAGGCTGAACAATCCGGTCTGCCGGGTGATGGCATCTTCAACCAGCGCGGTCTTTTCCCCACGCGGCGACTTGTTCTGTCCAAGACGCTGCTCAAATTCCTTGCACGCCTGCGTGAGGATGAATAGCAAAAAACTCATCGTCGGCCACGCGTCGTGTTTGCCCTCGTGCCAGCGTTGCGAGGATTGTTCGAGGACTTCGTAGTAACGCTCCTTGTTTTCTTCGATGATGCGTTCAAGGCTGATGTAGCGTCCGGCTTCGATGCCGCAATGGTAGCAGGCGAGCAGGAACAACAAGCGCGAGGCGCGGCCATTGCCGTCGCGGAACGGATGGATGCACAGGAAGTCGAGGTTGAGCGCGGCGGCGAGCACCAGTGGTTGCGCCCATTTTTCGCGCATCCCGCGCTGCCAGAGTTCGATCATCTCGGCCATCGCCTTGGGCGTTTGTTTCGCGGGCAGAGTTTTGAAGCGGACGCGGCTGCGGCCATCGGCAAAGGTCTGGATGATGTCCACGTCCTTTTCCTTGTAGATGCCGGCATCCCAGATTTCGCCGCGCGAAAGTTTGTGGAGCTTTTTTATCGTGGCTTCGGTGAGGGGAAGCTTCGCACCGTTTTGGTGGATGAGATTCAACGCGTCGCGATAGCCGCGCACTTCTTCTTCGTCGCGGTCGCGGAGCGCCGCCTTTCCAAACATGAGCGTGGCGATGCGGGACTTGTCCACTTCCACGCCCTCGATGCGGTTGGAGGAAACGGCGCTTTCGATGAGCGCGTGTTCGCCCAGCACTTTTAGTTTCTGCGGCGACTGGCGGGTGAAAAGCTCCTGCTTGCCTTTGGATTCGGCGAGGTCGGCCAGATACCAACTGGCGCGCGTCGGCAGCATGGGCGGTTCGGCGGCAAGTTGGCGGAGAGTCATCATGGCAAAATTAATTTAATTCCATCCAGCATTTGAACGTGGGCTTGAAAGTTGGGCAGATCGTAAGGCGCGGAAGTTTTTAGGCAAGCGCGGATTGGAAAGCGCCCGCCTTCGTCAGACTTCGGCGCGGCAGGGAGAGCGAACGGCTGGATGCGGGATTCGGGCGTTTGGGTTCACCAGCAAGGTTGAGCGCGGGTCACGTCCTTCAAGGTTTTTTTAATTGCTGAATTTCTGCCGGGCGCGTAGAAATAATCCCATGAACCATGTTCCCTCCATCCTTCTGGCCTGTGCGCTGGCCATTCCCGCTTTGGCACAGGATGCAAAAACCGATGCCGCCCCCGCACCGGAGAAATCCGCCGGCGCAGACATCGCGTCGTCGGGACTGGCTTTCGCCGCGTCCAATGCGGTGGTGAGCGCGCCGCTGGTTATGACGGACGATTATCTTCATCTGGCGGCGGAGCAGGCGGAGATCGCCGGCGGCGGCAAGGCGGTCTTTAATTTCAGCATCACGAACGCCGGGGATTATGTGATCGAGGCGCTGGTGAATGCGCCGGAAGAGGATGCCAATTCTTTTTTTCTCAATGTGGATGCAATGCCGGAGGACATTGGCATCTGGGACATTGACGTGACGACGGGATTTGAAAAGCGGGTGGTGAGCTGGCGCGGCAGCGGGACGGATTCGAGCGATGAATTTGCGCCCAAGCGTTTCAAGCTCACGCCGGGCGCGCACAAGCTGATCGTCGTGGGCCGTGAGCCGGGCGCGCAGTTGAAGTCGCTGTCCATCCGCGCTGAAACTGCCGCTGGGAAGTGAGGGGGAAGCTTCTGGTTGAGAATTGAAAGTTGAGAGTTGAGTGTAGCAGAGAGGAGTCTCCCCGCCTTTGCCGGACTTCCGTCAAGCAGCCGGCGACTTTGGTTTGTTGGTTGCCGCCGGCGCGGACTTGGGGCGACGCCAGTATTCCACCAGCCGCCAGCCGAGCAGGAGGGCCAGCACCGCCGCAAACGCCAGCGGCTGGCGCACGTCTTTTTTCACCTGCATATAATAATGGATCACGCTCGCGATGGCGGCCACATACGCGAGCCGGTGCAGCGCCCGCCAGCGTTTGCCGCCGAGCCGTTTGATCATGGCGTTGGTGGAGGTGACCGCCAGCGGCACCATGACGAGCAGCCCGGTGATGCCCAGCCAAAGATATTTGCGGTTAATTATTTCGTGCAACGTGCTGGAAATGCTGAACGCGCGGTCGAGGCTGAAGAAACAGAGGAAATGCAGGCACGCGTAAAAGAAAGCGTAAAGTCCCAGCATCCGGCGAAGCTGGATGATCCAGTTCAAGCCGAAAATTTTGCGCACCGGCGTCACGGCCATCGTCAGGATCAAAAAAATCAGCGCCATCATGCCGGTCGTGAGGATGAGAAAATTTTGCGGGTTCGCGCCGAGCTGGTGGTGCGACTGGTCCCACCCCAGCAATACCAACGGCACCGCGCCGTTGACGAGCACGAGCAGTTTGATGAAACGAAGATCGTTCTCTTTCATGCGTCAAAAATTCTGGCGCAAATCCATCCCGGCGTAGAGATGCCCGACTTGTTCCGCGTAGCCGTTAAACATCAGCGTGGGTCGCCGGCCCGATTCGCCGATGCGCTGCTCGGTGGCCTGGCTCCAGCGCGGATGATCCACCTGCGGGTTTACGTTCGCGTAAAAACCATATTCATTCGGAGCCGCTTCGTTCCACGTCGTGCGCGGCTGCGTGGCCACCAGTTTTATTTTGACGATGGATTTGATGCCCTTGAATCCGTATTTCCACGGCACCACCACGCGCACCGGCGCACCATTCTGATTCGGCAACGCTTCTCCGTAAAGACCCAGCGTCAGCAACGTCAACGGATGCATCGCTTCGTCCATGCGCAGACCTTCCACGTAAGGCCACCTGAGCACGCGCACGCTTTGTCCCGGCATCTGAGCGGGATCGAGCAGCGTGACGAACTCGACGAACTTCGCATTTCCGGTCGGCTCGACGCGCTTGATCAATTCCGCCAGCGGAAAACCGACCCAGGGAATCACCATCGACCAGCCTTCCACGCAACGCATGCGGTAAACGCGTTCTTCCAGCGGCGCGAGCTTCAGAAGATCATCGATATCGTAAGTCCTGGGCTTCTTGACCTCACCGTCGACCTTGACCTGCCACGGCCGGGTCTTGAGTTTGCCGGCGTGCGCGGCTGGATCGTCCTTGTCGGTGCCGAATTCGTAGAAATTGTTGTAGTTGGTGACGGCCTCGAGCGGCGTCACCGTTTCGTTCAGGGTGTAGGCACTCTTTTTCACGCCCGGAAGTTTGGTGCCCGCGTGCGCTTTGCCGGACATCAACATGCCCGCGCTGTACAGGCCGCCCGCTATGCCGAGGCCGGTAGTCGCGCGAAGAAAATCGCGCCGGTTGAGAAACAGGTCACGGTCGGTTATTTCGGAAGACTTGATGTCGGATGAACGTCGAATCAGCATGATCGAACTCCTCGGTAACGGTGCTTGAGTCGTACTCGCACTTTGAAACCTACATTGAGCCTGATGCATTCCTGAAATGTTTTGCGGTTCAGATCGAATCGATGAATCGCATCACGTCGTCAGTCACCGGTACTCTGCCTGCCAGCGGCGGAGAAAACCCCGCAACCACGCGGCCGTGTCCGACATCAGGGTACACTCGCAACTCCACCGGACGGCCGGCGGCCGCCAACGCCTCGGCCAGGCGCCGGCTGTTGCCGGGATCCACTGTTGTGTCGCTCGATCCGGTTATCAGTAGTGCCGGTGGCGCGTCCGCGTTCACAAAGTCAATCGGCTGCGTCGTACGTGGAGCCGGGTCGCCGAAAACCTTCTTCGGCGTGGCACTTTTCAACGGCAGAAAATCATAAGGGCCTGACAGGCCGATCAATCCGGCAATTGCACGCGGATCGGCCCCGGCCGATCGCAGGTATTGCTTGTTCAATGCGAGCATCGCCGCGATGTGAGACCCCGCCGAGTGACCCATCACGAACAGGTGCCCCGGATCGCCTCCGGATTCGGCGGCGTGATCCTGCGCCCACTTGACGGCGAGCGCCCCGTCTTCGACAAAGGCCGGGAACACGACTTCCGGATAGAGGCGATAGTCGGCCACGACGGTCATGACCCCTCGCGATGCCAGCGCGGCGCCCACGAAGCGGTAATGC
>JAYVCM010000358.1:0-7045 GCA_043749955.1 Limisphaerales bacterium
GCGAAGAAAAGCCTCGCGCGAATGGCTTGCAGTCGGCAAGGGGCGACATTATTTTTCCGCCATGATTGGAATCCTTGAAATTGAACAGATGAGCCGCACGGAGAAATCCAAGCCGAATCCATGCAGTGGGAATTCAACGCAAAGGCGCAAAGAAGCCAAGGCGCAAAGCGGTGAAAGAAAATCTCAATCGGCTGGTTCACAGCCAGCACCCACCAAACCGTGCCAACCGATACTGGAATGAAAACGATCCGATTCCTTCGCGTCTTCGCACCTTTGCGTCTTTGCGTTAAAAGTCTTCGGCATCGTTCCGGCTAAGAAGCTAGGTTGAGCTCATGCGTTACCTGCATATTGACGGGGTGAAAGTCACGGCCCAGTTTTCCGAGGAGAACGGTTTGCGCTACCGCTACCGGCTGGAAATCACTTTGAAAAATTCTCCGTCCGCCGGGAAAACGGCCTGCGTGGTGATGATGAATCCCAGCTACGCCGGCGTGGACGTGGCCGACAAGTCGGTGCAGTTCATGGAAAAGGTGGTCTTCCTGAAACGCCTGCCGGAATTTGCCGGGGTGAAAAAACTGATCGTGGTGAATCTGTTCGCCTTCATCCAGACCAACGATTTTGAAGGGCTGCCGCATGAGATCGGTTCCGGGAACGATGCGGCGATCACGTCGGCCATGAAAAAATCCGACGTGATCATTCTCGGCTGGGGACTGGGAAAACGTTTTGAAGCGCGCCGGGCGTTTGTGCATGGCCAGCTTGCGAAACTGAAGGGCAAGCAGTTGTTCAAAACCAAAAAGCATCCGTCCCGCGCCGGTTACGACGGATTTATTTTGCCGTTCATTTTTGATGGCGCGGCGGATGGCAAATAATTCAACCGTGGGCGCAATGCTGGCCATTGGCCGCACGTTCACGGCGGGCCAGCAAAAAATACCTGCGCCCGCAGCGGCCTGGGCCGCGACGGCAAACCCTGGCGCAACGCAGTGCCGCGCGCCACACCCGAATCACAACGGAAACAGATTTGTGTGAAACGACCTCCCTCACCCTGGCCCTCTCCCCAAGGAGAGGGAACAGCCTTTGACCGTCTATTGACCGCTTGATGACCACTCGACCAATCCCGTCGCAGGTTTTCCGTTGAGGCGGCGAACGATTCTCCTTCTCCCCGGCTCGTCGCGCCGTAGCACAGCGAAGGCGGAGGGAGAAGGCCGGGATGAGGGCGGGCGTTGAACAAATTTTGTTTCCGATCCGCAGATGCTTGCGCCCGGCACCCGCGCTGCAAAAAATGTGTCACGACCTCTCTCACCCTGGCCCTCTCCCCAAGGAGAGGGAACAGCCTTGGTCCGTCTATTGACCGCTTGATGACCACTCGACCAATCCCGTCGCAGGTTTTTCATTGAGGCGGCGAATATTTTCAGTTGCCGCTCCGGGATTTTTTTACGAGCATCGGCATCATGGTGAAAACCTGCTCACCACTCAACGCCGCGTCGTCCGGCGTTTCCCAAAGTCATCTGGAGGCCCGGCCATGAACTCTGACGCAACCGCACTGCCGGCTCCGACCGGCCCGGCCGACGGCGGCGGCGCGCCGCCGCCGCGCGGAGCGCGGAGTATTTTTGCCCATTCGCTGGCGTGGATTGTCCTGGCCATCTCGCTGGCCGCCAGCGCGGGCGGCTGGTTCATCGCGCGGAAGCATGATGAGATGGCGGCGCGCAAGCGGTTCGACGAGGAGGTGGGCCTGATTCAAACGGCGCTGGCGGAACGCATGTCCATTTATGAGGACGTGCTGCACGGCGGGGTGGGTTTGTTTGCGGCCAGCGCTTCGGTGGAGCGCGCGGAGTGGAGGGCCTATGTGGAATCTGTCTCGGTGAACAAGCGGTTTCCCGGCATTGACGGGGTGGGGTTCATCGCCTTCGTGCCGCGGGAGAAGCTGGACGCTTTTCTCCAGACGACGCGCGCGGACAAGTCGCCGGATTTCCAGTTGAAAAATCCCGGCACCAATGACGATTTGCTGATCACGAAATATCTGGAGCCGGAACCGGCCCACGCGGTCATGATCGGCGTGGATGTCGGGGCGGATCCCGAACGGCGCGCGGTGGCGGAGAAGGCGCGCGACACCGGGCAGCCGGTGATCAGCGGCCGGCTCAAACTCAAGATGACGGCTTCCGAAGCGAAAGCCGGGCTGGTGATGCTGCTGCCGGTGTTCCGCAACGGCGCGCCGACGGCGACGGTGGAGGAGCGGCGGGCCGGCATCGCGGGCTGGGTCTATGCGCGGTTCGTCACGGCCCAGCTCATGGGCGGCATCCTGAAGGACAAGGCGCCGCTGCTGCGGTTCGAGGTTTTCGACCAGCTGGGGCAGGGACCGCAGACGTTGATTTTTGACAGCGATCCGCCCGCGCGCGACCAGCCGGACCTCCGCCCGCCGCAGTTCTCAACCAGGAACCCGCTGCGGGTGGGGCAGCATTTCTGGTGGTTGCGTTACAGCAGCAAGCCCGCCTTCATCGCCGTGGTTCCCCGCAGCCCGGAAAGATTCATGGCCGTCGGCGGCGGCGTGATCAGCCTGCTGCTGTTTGGCATCGCCCTGTCCTTGAGCGCGACGCGGGCGCGGGCATTGACGATGGCGGACAAGATGACGGTGGCTTTTCGCCACGCCAATGACGGGCTGCAAAAAGAAATCGTGGACCGGCAGCACCTGGAGCGGCGCGCGGCCATCCAGCACGCGGTGACGCGGGTGCTGGCGGACGCGGAGACGCTGGCCGAGGCCGCGCCGAAAATCGTCGAGGCCATCTGCCGGAGCCTGGGCTGGGATCTGGGGGCGATCTGGCGGATTGATCCGCCGTTGCAGCGGCTCCACTGCGTCGAGTTCTGGCACCGGCCTGGACTGGACGTGACGGAATTCGCGGCGGCCACCCGGCAGAAAACTTTTCAGCCGGGCGAAGGCCTGCCGGGCCGCATCTGGGCCCGGATGCAGCCGGCCTGGATCGCCGACGTGACCCGCGACAACAGTTTTCCCCGCGCACTGGTGGCGGCGCGGGCCGGCCTGCACGGGGCGTTCGGTTTTCCGATTTTGATGGGCGAGGAGTTTCTCGGCGTGATTGAATTTTTCAGCCATGAAATTGTCGAGCCGGACGCGGAGGTGCTCAAGCTGGTCGCCGCCCTCGGCAGCCAGATCGGGCAGTTCATCGAGCGGAAACGCGCGCAGCAGGAATTGCAGCACGAGCAGTTCCTGCTGCGCACGCTCATGGACAACCTGCCGGACCGGATTTATTTCAAGGATGCGCAAAGCCGCTTTCTCCGCAACAGCCGGGCGCACCTCCGGCGGTTTGGGCTTGAGCGCGCGAGCGACGCGATGGGCAAGACGGATGCTGATTTTTTTTCCGAGGAACACGCGCGCCAGGCGTTCGCGGACGAGCAGCGGCTGATGCGGGGCGGCCCGCCGATGACCAAGGAGGAAAAGGAAACCTGGCCCGACGGCAGCGTGAGCTGGGCGTTGAGCACCAAGCTGCCGTTGCGCGACGAGACGGGCAATGTCGTCGGCACCTTTGGCATCTCCCACGACATCACCGAACGCAAGCGCGCCGAGGAGGCGGTGCGGGAGAGCGAAGCCCGCGCGCGGCTGGCCACGGAAGCGGCCGGCATCGCGGTGTGGGATTGGGACGTAAAGACCAACACTGTCAAGTGGGACGCGAAAATGTTTACCATGTATGGTTTGCCGCCGAAACCGGGAGGCGTGGTGACTTATCAAGATTGGGCGGACCGGGTGCTGGCCAGTGATCTGGCGGAGCAGGCGGCGGCACTCGAGCGCACGGTGGCGACATGCGGCCAAAGCCAGCGCGAGTTCCGCATTGTCCGGGCTTCGGACCAGGCCACGCGGGTGATCCAGGCGGCCGAGATGGTGGTGGCGGGGAACGACGGGAAGGCGGCGCGCGTCGTGGGCATGAACATAGACATCACTGAGCGAAGGCAGGCCGAAGCGGCGTTGCGCCAGGCCCGCGACGAGGCGGAGGAGGCCAGCCGCACCAAGAGCCAGTTCCTCGCCAACATGAGCCACGAGCTGCGCACGCCGCTCAACTCCGTCATCGGGTTCGCCGGCATCCTGCTGAAAAACAAGCCCGACAACCTGCGTCCGTCCGACCTCAATTTTTTGGAGCGCATCCAGGCCAACGGCAAACATCTGCTCGTCCTCATCAATGAGATTCTCGACCTCTCAAAAATCGAGGCGCGCAAAGTGGAATTGCAACTGGCCCCGGTCGCCCTGGATGTTTTGGTGCGGGAAACCATCGCCCAGCAGGAAGGGCTGGTGCGCGACCGGCCGGTGCAGTTGCTCGCCGACGTTCCCGCCACGGTCGCGTTGATCCAGGCCGACGCCGACAAGCTGCGGCAGGTCATCATCAACCTCATCGGCAACGCGCTCAAGTTCACCGAGCGCGGCAGCGTCACCGTGCGCGTCGTGGCCGACCCGGCGGATCACCGGCCGTTGCGGATTGAGGTCGCGGACACAGGCATCGGCATTCCCAGGGAAAAACTCGGCGTGATTTTCGAGGCGTTCCAGCAGGCCGACGCCAGCACCGCGCGCAAATACGGCGGCACCGGGCTGGGACTGACGATTTCACAGGCGCTCTGCCAGCTCATGGGCTGCCGCATCGAGGTGGCGAGCGAACCCGGCCGCGGCTCGACGTTCAGCGTGATTCTCGGCGGAAAAAATGAACGCGTTGCGCCGGCGGCGCCGGATGCACCGGCAATGAAAAATTCCACCGAAATTTCCGCCGAAATTTCCGCCGGCCCGACGCCGTCGGGCCTGCGCGGCAAACTGGTGCTGGTGATTGACGACGAGTCTGACTCGCGCGTGCTGCTGACGCACCTGCTCGAGGAATTTGGCTGCCAGGTCATCGCCGCCAATTCCGGCGAGCAGGGTCTGCGCATGGCCCGCGAGTTCCGGCCGCAGCTCATCACCGTGGATCTGCTGATGCCGCAGATGGACGGCGCCAGCGTCATCCGCGCCCTCAAGGCCGATCCGGAGCTCCGCGCCATTCCGCTCGTCGTGGTCAGCATCGTGGCCGAGGAGCGGCGCGGCAGCATTCTCGGCGCGGTGGACATCCTGGAAAAACCCGTGGTGCGCGAAGAACTGCAGGCCGCGCTCCGGCGCAGCCTGCTGCCGGCCTTCGCCGGGCCGGAGCCTGCCACCGGGAGCGCGCGCGAAGCGATGGCCCGGGCAAAAATTCTCGTGGTGGACGACGAGGAGGACGCGCGGCGCATCCTGCTCGCCCATCTCGCCGACATGCCGGTCGAGGCGCGGACCGCCGCCAACGGCCAGGAGGCGCTGGCCGCGCTGGAGACGTTCCTGCCGGACTTGGTCCTGCTCGATTTGATCATGCCGGTGATGGACGGCGTGGCGTTTCTCGACGCGCTCCGCACGGACCCGCGTTACCAGCACCTGCCGGTGATCGTCATCACCTCCAAGGAATTGAGCCTCGCGGAAAAAGCGCAGTTGCGGCGGCAGACGCTGGAGGTCGTGAAGAAATCGGACCTGTCGGAAAAAAAATTCAAGCAGCTGCTCCAGCGGATTTTGAACCAGGCCGGAGACAGCCGCCGCCAACCCGCCGCCGCCGGATGAACCCAAAAACCACAGCGCTGCTCGTCGTGGACGACGATCCGGTGTTCACGCGGTTCGTCTGCCAGCTCGTGCAGGCGCTGGCCGGCGAGCTGCCGTGCCGCGTGAGCTGCGCCGACAGCGCGGAGACGGCGCTGGAGCAGATTCCGCGCGGGCGGTTTGAGCTGGCGCTGGTGGATTATCATCTGCCCGGGGTCAGCGGCCTGGACCTGCTGGCGAAAATCCGCAGCCTGCCCCTGGAGCAGCAGCCCGCCGTGATCATGCTCACCGGCAGCGGCAACGAGGCGCTGGCGGTCGAGGCCATGAAACGGGGCGCCAAGGATTACCTGAAAAAAAATGACGTGGACGTGGCCTCGCTCATGCGCGCCCTGCAAAGCGCGCTGGCGCAAAAGCGGCTGGCCGAACAGGTCGCCGCCTACGACGCGCAGATGAAGGCGGATTTGGAAATGGCGCACAAGCTCCAGGAGTCGCTCCTGCCGCAATGTTATCCGTGCTTTCCGCCGGCGGCCGCACCGGAAAATTCGGCGCTGCGGTTTTGCCACCGCTATTTCTGGACGGCGCAACTGGGCGGCGATTTTTTCAGCGTGCAAAATTTGTCCGACACCATGGCCGGCGTGCTGATCTGCGATGTGATGGGCCACGGCGTCCGCTCGGCGCTGGTCACGGCGATGCTGCGCGCGCTGGTCGGCGAACTGGGGCCGCACGCGCACGACCCCGGACGTTTTCTTTCGGAAATGAACCGCAAGCTCGCCGCCATCCTGAAACAGATCGAGGAGCCGCTTTACGCCACGGCGATTTATCTGGTGGCCGACGTCGCCGCCGGACAGATGCGCTACGCCAAGGCCGGACATCCGGCGCCGTTGCACCTGCGGCGGTCGGCGGGCCTCGCCGAGCTGCTGCCGTTTCCCAGCCACGCCGGCGCCGCGCTCGGCCTGTTTGAAAAAACCGAATTCATCACCAGCCAGCGTCCGCTGGCGGCCGGCGACAAAATTTTATTGTTCACGGATGGTTTGTTTGAAGTGATAAACGCCGGGGACGAAGATTACGGGCCGGACCGGCTGCTGGCCGCCGCGCGGCAGCGGATGCACCTGCCGCTGCCGGAGCTGATGGACGGATTGATCGCCGACGTGCGCGCCTTTGCCGGCGGCAACGATTTCAGCGACGACGTGTGCCTGCTCGGAATGGAAGTTGCCAGAACCGCCGGCAACGGTTAAAACAAAAACCGGCAACCAGCCCGCGCATGAAAAAAATCGCCGTCGTGGAAGACAACCCAGACAACCGCCTGCTCGTGCAGGTGATCCTGGAGCCGCTTTACGAGGTCGTGGAATATGAAACGGGTTTCGCGGCGCTGGCCGGCCTGCCCCGGGAAAAACCAGACCTGGTCCTGCTGGACATTTCGCTGCCGGGGATGGACGGCTCCGAAGTGCTGCGCCGGCTCCGCGCCGA
>JAYVCM010000359.1:0-10274 GCA_043749955.1 Limisphaerales bacterium
GTGCGCGACACCCAAACGCCTTTGAGTTTTGTTTCGACCGAAATGACGGCCAGTGGATTCACCCTCCATTTGTCCGAGCCGGGAGGTTATGAGTGTGTCGTTGAAGCTTCCACCAATCTGCTGGATTGGACGCCCATTTGCACCAATGCAGGACTTTCCGGCATTGTTGTGTTCACCGATAATACCGCCACCAATATCCCCTCACGATTCTACCGGGCTTGGGCGCGGTGAAGTGCTTGCGTTGACCATGCCGGCTGGCATCTGCAAGCTCAAACCAACACGCTGGCCGCCGGCCTCGGCACGAACTGGGTGACGATTCCCAACACGGATTTGAGCAGCAGTTATACGAACACAATTGATCCGGCGCGGGGAACCGTGTTCTACCGGATGGTGTATCCGTAAACTGCATCGTTGACGATTCCAGCGGCGGTTCAGGTTTCCAGCAACTTTTTAACGAACACGTTTGGTAGCGGAAACTTCAGCGTCAAAGCGGCAGTCGAGTTAAAGCACCAAAACATCAGCGCGGTTCTCATTGAACTTGGTTATCCCTACATTGACGGATACAAGCCGAGATCTAATTTTCAAAAACTTCTCTATGAAGTTATCGAAGACCGGCTGCTTAATGCTGTCGGCCTGCATCAAGCCGCCGCTGCCGCAGTTGAGCAAACCGTTAAACAATTTCCAGTCGTAAGCGATGTGCTGTCAATTCTCGTCAGCCCTCCAAGCCGAGAGGAAGACAAGCCCAAGCTTCACGACAGCGCACCACGCATTCGCAAGCCTGTGCGGAGAAATTATCTGGAGATTGAATCCCGAAATCCGCTTTTAGCCCGAACTTCGAAATAGGAACCAAACGCGCGGGCAAATTTTTGGTGGCACACGCCTCCGGCGTGTGATTTTCGGCGTCGCGCCGGAAATTTCGTCCTCCAAACTTTCCCACCTCGCCACAATTTTGAGGGGAGCGACGACGTTCAGGCGCGACGCCTGAACGCGCACGCGGGACGCGTGCCCTCCCGTTCCTATTTTGGAGTTCGGGTTTAGGACTGGCCGGAGAAAAGCTGGTTCTGGAATTTGAACACCAGCGGCTCTGGCAAGCAGGCGGAAAAGATTTGGCAAACCGAATCGAACACGTTGCCAATGCAGAAGACGACCATCTTGGTTTTGATATTCCATCTTTTGAAACAGATGAGCGTGAAAGGTTGATCGAAGTTAAAACCACCCGCTGCGGTGCGCTTACGCCGTTCTTTGCATCCAAAAATGAAGTGGAAGTTTCTGAAACAAAGGAAAACGAATATCAACTTTACCGTCTGTTCAACTTTGCCCGACAACCAAAACTTTTTGTTTTACCCGGCTCACTTCGCGATACCTGTTCGCTCGATCCGATGCAGCATGCGGCGTTGCCGCGCTGAAATTATTTCAGCCAGTTGATTTTGATTTCCTTTTCCACGGATTTGAAATCGTGGCCAGCCGTCATGAGTTCGGCCTTTTTATTTTTGGCAAGCGCGGCGGCAAAGGCGTCGGCCAAGCCCAGCTTGTGCGCGTTTTTCAAGAGCGCGGCGGCTTCGGCCAGTTCACGATCCACCGGGGAAACTTCCAGCGGCATGGTTTGCAGAAAATGGCGTGCCCCCGTCAGTCCATAAAGACCGAATTTCCGTTCCATCTTGTAAAGCACCTCGGCCCAATTCACGGCGGAAATATAAACCGGACGGTCGGCCTCGGAAGCGGCGTGGAAAAGCTGCTCCATCTTTTCCGCGCCCGGTTCATCTTGGAACAATACCAGCAGGGCGCAGGCGTCCAGCACGGCGGGCTTCATTCGCGGTCTTCCTTTTCCTTTTCGGCGCGGCGATCTTCAATCAGCTCCTGCACCATGGATTTCTCGCCGGGTTTCCGTTTGAACATGCCACGAAAGCTGCTGATGTATTCTTTGGTGACGGGTTGGAAGATGATGCGGTCGCCCTCTTCAACAAAGTTGATGCGCGTGCCGGGCTTGATGCCGAACCGTCGGCGGATCCGCGAGGGAACGACCAACTGACCTTTGGAGGTAACGTAAGCAGCATTCATAATTATTTCGTCTTTCTGCGAGAAGTCTGACACAAATATACAAGTAAGACAATAACTTTTTTGTAAGACTTATTCGCAATGCGCTTTTAGACACCTCACCCCGGCCCTCTCCCTGGAAAACGATCTCCCCTGACGACCCTCATCCGGTCTCGCGTTGCGTGACCACCTTCTCCCGCTCCCGCGAGCGAAGGATTCGCGGGGAGGGAGAAGATTATCCTAAATTCCGCAATTGGATTTAACCGCAGAGAACGCAAAGAGCGCAAAAGGTGGGAAACAGGTTTAGTGTGGCTGACGATCAGCCTTCACTTGTTCGGTGAGCGAAATTCACACCGCCAAAGCGCAGCTTCGCCCTTTCTCCATGCGATCTTTGTGTTCTTTGCGGTTAAGTGATCTGCGGTTTCTAGGATTGTTGAGCGGCCAGCCGCGCGAAAATTAAAACGGTGGGAACGGTATAGTCGTCCGCCGGTTCGGAGGTGGCGTAACTGCCCACGTCGTCGGTGTATTGAACTCCTTGACCGGAAAAAACGGCGAAGGGATTTTTTCCACCGGGCCACGGAGTCGCGCGCGCGCCATCCGGCACGTCGCCGCCTTTGGAGGATCTTCCGCGCGCCGGGCCGTCCACGACTGCGCCCAGAACAAGCGGCGGAGTTCCGTCGAGCGAGCCGGCGAGATTGGCGACCTGATGCTGCATGTGGAACGGAAAAACTTTTCCCGCGCCGACGATGAAGGAAGTTCCCCACGCATTCGCGCCGAGGACAAAATTCAATTGCCGCCGCGCGAAGTCCGCATAAGTCTTCGTGTGCGTGAGATCGTCGTAAAAACCGGCTTCAATCACGAGGCCGAGGATGTGCGGCACGCAATCGCCGCCGGAATAACGCGTGCCCAGCCCGAACGAATCTTTATCAGCGCGCTTCACGGCGCTGTCGAGCTGCTTCTTCAAACCGGCGAGCAACGCGGCCCGCGTGATTTCAAATTGATTTGTGCCGCCGGATTTTTCCAGCGCGCGACAGAGTTCGTAATGCGCGAGGCTGCTCACGTCGTAAAGGTTGAGCGAATCGCTGTTGCCGGAATTCTGGTATTCGTGCGCCCAATGCGAGGCGAGTTGCAAGTAGCGCGCGGATTCGGCAGAATTTTTACCGGCGAGCGCGAGGTGCAGTTCGACCGCACCCCATTCCATGTCATCGCGCCATTCGTCTTCGGGATAAAAATCGTGCGGATCCCGACGAACACCTGGTGAGGCTGGAAAGGGGCTTTAAACGCCCGCTGTCGGGACATTAACCGGGTCTTAAAAAAGTCGTGGCGGGCATCTGGAGAGGCCGGAAAATCGCCAAACTTATCAAAGCGATTCAAATTGTTTTCAAAGCTGGCGCGTTTTTACAAAGATATGGCAAATAGGTGGCGGAAGGGGTGGGATTTGAACCCACGGTAGGGTTACCCCTACTCCTGATTTCGAGTCAGGTGCCTTTAACCACTCAGCCACCCTTCCAGCCGGAGCGGGGAAATTTAACCACGAATCCCCGGCGCGGTAAATCTTAATTCTGTGAATATCCCGCGTTTGACTATTCCCCGCCGATTCTTTAACGTCGTCACCCGTTCAATAAAAACCAGACCTAAATTTTATGGCCGCCAAATCTCCCGAAAAACCCGCCGACAAAGCCGTTGACAAAACTGCTGTCGAAACCAAAGCCAGCGCCACGCGCGCGCGCGAACTCGATGCCGCCATTTCATCCATCACCAAAGCCTATGGCGACGGCGCGATCATGCGCCTCGGCGATGCACAGGCGCACGTCAAGATTGACGTGATTCCGACCGGCGCGCTCGCGCTGGATCTCGCGCTGGGCGTGGGCGGATTGCCGCGCGGCCGGGTGATTGAAATTTACGGGCCGGAATCTTCCGGCAAAACGACCTTGATGCTCCACGTCATCGCCAATGCGCAAAAAACCGGCGGCCTCGCGGCGTTCATTGACGCGGAACACGCGCTCGATCCGGGTTACGCAAAAAAACTCGGCGTGAACCTTGATGATTTGCTCGTCTCACAGCCGTCATCCGGCGAAGAGGCGTTGACCATTTGTGAAACGCTCGCGCGCTCAAACGCGCTCGATGTCATCGTGATTGATTCTGTCGCTGCGCTCGTGCCCAAGGCCGAACTCGAAGGCGACATGGGCATGGCGACGATGGGCATGCAGGCGCGCTTGATGAGCCAGGCGCTGCGCAAACTCACCGCGATCCTCGCCAAGTCGAAGACCGCGTGCATTTTCACGAATCAATTGCGCGAAAAGGTCGGCGTCATGTTCGGCAGCCCGGAAACGACGCCCGGCGGCAAGGCGCTGAAATTTTACGCCAGCGTGCGCATAGACATCCGTCGCCGCGACCAGTTGAAGGACGCCGCCGGCAATGTTTACGGCAATCACACGCGCGTCAAAATCGTGAAGAACAAAGTCGCGCCGCCGTTTGCCGAGGCCGAGTTCGACATCATCTACAACCAGGGCATTGACAAGGAAGGCAGCATCCTCGACGTGGGCATCGAGTGCGGCGCGGTGGATAAAAAAGGCGCGTGGCTCCAATTCGACGGCGCGCTCATCGGCCAGGGCCGTGACGCCGCCAAGAAAGCGCTCGTGGAAAAACCGGAACTCGCCAAGAAAATTGTCGAGGCCATCATGGTCAAGCGCGCGGCACCGCCGGCGGCTGAAGCGAAATAAATTTTAAGGATTGTTAAATGCCAATCCCAGATTTTGACCATAACGGGGTTTTGCCGCCGCATTTGGGACTGCCAACAGACCCAAGGCAGCTATCGCCTTACCCAGTTACTGCGTTGGAAGTTTGTGAAAAATTTGGCACATCGTTGGAGCGGCGAAATATTTTACGGGGCTGGCTTGAATTGCGCGCGGCGCTCCGTCAACTTGGTCACGCATCAGGGTTTCAATGGCTTGATGGCAGTTTCATGGAAGATGTTGAGACACGCAGAGGCTCTCCACCGAACGACATTGACGTTGTGAGCTTTCTACCAGCGGGAAACCCGCAAAATCAGAACGCTGCGATTTTGAATGTGTTGGCAGATCGGGCTGGCGTGAAAGCGCAATATAAAGTTGACCATCTGGTTGTAAGATTATTTTGGCCGGGTGATGTGGTGGTTGAGCATTCCCGTTATTGGTGCGGGCTTTTTTCACATCGCCGGCTTGATGGCATTTGGAAGGGTATGCTGAAGGTTGACCTCGGCTTGCAAGCAGACGATGATTTTGCCAGACAACATTTGGAGCAGTTGGAATTGCAATAATTTTGAGCAATGACGCCTTTACGAAAAAAAGAAAGTTTGCAGGCTGATTTGGCCGGTCTGGAAGGTCTTTTGGCCATCACGCCGGATGATCCGCTGGCTACGCCGCTGATGCAGAGCCGCGCGGGCGAACTGCGGGAGGAAATTGCCAAGACAAACGGAACTGATTTCAAAATTCCTGAAACCGAGATTTTCTTTGGACAGGGGCCGGTCATTGGCGCGAAAGGAATTGAAGCCAAATTTGCCGGACAGGTTTTGAATCGCTTTCAAGACATTGTCTCGAATCATTTTGCCGCCAAATTTCTTGGTGGGTTGCGGCGGGCGGGAAGGCGGCGCGGAGAGACAGACTCAAAACTTTATTTGACCGCACTGCCAACCGGTTCCTTTGGCCTCCAGCTTACGCAGCCTCATGCGGAAGATTTTGTTGCGGCCGGGCAGCTTGCCGAAACCATGGAAGAAATCACCGGGCTTGTGGCAGCAGCGGGCAAGGATGATGAAACTTTTGACCAGATGCTTGAATCTGTTCACGGGCGGGTTTTGGTTCCGCTGCAAGATTTCTTGGACACCTTGAACAAGGCTGGCGCAGATTGCAAAATGTTTTCAGGGATGAAGCGTGCCGTGTTAAAGAAAGAGGAAATCACGCAGGCATACGAACGTGTGGCCTCGGCCAAAACAAAGCAAGAGGACATAACCCTCGAAGGCACTTTTTGCGGAACACTTCTCCGTTCCGGGCGCTTTGAATTTGAACCGCAGGGTCAACCTGTGCTTTCCGGCTGGCTTGCCGAAGACATCACGACAGAACAAGCCATTGAAATGGATAATCTGGTTGGCAAAACAGCGCGTGCATATTTGCGCTCCACAACCATCAGCACAAAAAGCGGCACCAGACGGCCAACCTACGAATTGACCGGCCTTAATCCGATCAAAGATTTGCCCGGTGCAAAGGTTTGATTGTTTCCATTTGTTTCCAACGGTTTTAAGGCGACACCGTGCTTGCTTTCTTCCCCGCGCCAATCCAAGCTATGATTGATTTACAACCCCGCGTGACGGGGCTTTTTTTACATGAGCAATATCGCCGAACTCGACCTCAACTTGGAAAACCTCTTCCAGCCCTCATGGGCGCAGGAGAAAACCGAGTCTAACAAATTTGCAAAATTCACTGGCAACGAGGGCGTCAAGCCCGAACGCAGCTTCAGTGGCAAGCCCGGCGAACGCCGCGCCCCGCGCCGGGATGGCGCCGGTGGTGGCGGGGGCGGCTTTGGCGGCGGCGGTGGTGATCGTCGCGGCGGCCCCGGCGGCCCGTCGCGCGGTGGTTCTAAGTTTGGCGACCGCCAGGGTGGCGGTTTCCGTGGCGGCGACCGGCGCGATGAACCGCGCGAACGTCCCGCCCCGCCCGCGCCATTGCCGGACTTGAACGTCGCGTTCATCCCGGAGGAGCGCGGTGTCGAACAGCTCGCGCGCCAGATCAAGGTGACAGGCCGCGCGTATCCGCTGTTCCAGATCGCGCTGCTGATCCTGCAGAAGGCGGAACGCTATTCCGTCCACCTCACCACGAAGAAAAAAGCCGAGGGCGCGGCGCACCAGTTGTTTGTCTGCGCGCTGGACGATTCGCCATGGACGAACGACGAAGAAGCCGTCGCGCATGTGCTCAAGAATCATTTCGCCACGTTTTATCAGGCCGAACGCACGGCGACGGAGCCGCCCAAGGGAGTTTACACGTTCGTCGCACAATGCGGCATGAGCGGCGAGATCCTTGGCCCGCCGAACTATCACGATTACCAGAACCAGTTGCGCAAGCTGCACACGGAAAAATTCTCGCGGATGCCGTTTGACATGTTCAAGGCGCGCGTGAAAATCGTGAAGGACGAGGCCGTCGTGAAGAAATGGGTCGAGGAACAGAGCTTCGTCACACAATACATCTGCCTCAACGTGCCGGAACCGCTCACGCTGCCGACGCGCGAAGAAGTGGAGAAACATTTCCGCGCCACGCACAAGGATTCCATCATCAAGCCGGTGGAGACGCTGACCGTCCCCGGACTGGCGAGCCGCAGCCTGCGGAGCAGCGGATTGCAGCGGCTCATCCGCCAGGAATGGGAGCATCAGAAATTTTTCCCGCTGCCCATCGCCACGAAGTTGAGCCAGCAGTTCGCGCAGCACGGCCTGCAATTTTTCAAGGTCAACAAGACCGTCACGCACGTCAGCGTCGCGCGCCCGCAGTTCCTGGACCTCGAAACCACGCCGGTCTCGGAAAACATCAAGCGCATCGTGGACCACATCAACGCGAACGCGAAATGCACGCGGCGCAAACTGATCGAGGCGCTCGCGCCGACGCCCAAGTTGCCGAAGGCGCCCATCGTGGTGACGCCCGCTGCGCCAGTTGCTGAAGGCGAAACCGCCGCGCCAACGGCGAAGCCCGCCGCTCCCGAAGCCACGCCGGAACAGACGGTGATCATTGTTGATTTGCACTGGCTGATTCATCAGGGCCACGTTTTGGAATTCGCCGATGGGCGCATGGAAACGGCCAAGAAGCCGCTGCCCAAACCGGTGAAGCAGGAAAAGAAACCGGCGGCGGCGAAAGCGGCGGCAGACAAGCCGGCGGTTGAAAGTGAAGCCGTCGCGACAACTGAAACTGCGCCGCCTGCGGAAGTTGTTGTTGAGCCGGTCGCAGAGATTTATGTTCCGTCCGAGCCTGTCATCGCCGCGACTGAAACGATTCCGTCTGCCGAAGTTCCGTCGCCGTCGTGAAGAAATAAATGAGCAAGCGGCGGCAACGGAACGAACACGACTGGCCGGACTAGGAAGATTTACCGGGCAACCGGCGCCGCTACTGGTATCGCCGGCAAGGCCGCGAGTGGGGCTGGCAAATCCTGTTCAAGGAAGTGGTGTTTGATCCGAAAACGCAGCCTGAAGAAACCACGCAGTAGTGGCAGGAAATATATGACGACGATGGCCGGCTGGTTGAACGCCATTAAAAATTTCCGGTGGACACCGGACACCAGAAGCTATGACCACAAAAGCGGATTGCGCAAAAAAAATCGCGGCCTATCTGGCCAGCGAAATTTCCCATGAGGATTTGCTCAAGTGGGTGGACGCCGCCTTGGTCGGCGAAGAGTTCCCTGAAAAAGACGGACGGACGCTTGTCGGCGTGCTGTCGGATTTGAGCACCGGCCGGACATCCGGTTATTTGTCCCAGATTGAAAGTTATCAGGCCATGCTGCACGAACTTGGCTTCCGGATGGAAACCCGCTTGGTGGTTGCGTAGCGGCGGATCGGCAGACCGCCGCCGCCTCCGCGCCGTTGATATTTAATTTGATTTTCTTCGTGGTTGCGGGCTAATTGAACGCATGACTGTGGCCGCGCCAACCAGACCCAAAGCCGGTTCCCACCGGCTCTGGACTTACGACGAGATGGTTGCGGAACTTCCCGAGACCAACCAGCCTGTCGAACTGTGGAATGGAGAAATCATCATGTCGCCCGCCCCGCATCCCGACCATCAAACCATCGTGTTGAATTTCGCCGCCACGTTGCGGGAGTTTGTCGCCGCAGGCCCGCTGGGGAAAATTTTTGTGAGTCCGGTGGACGTGGTGTTGACGCCGCGCCGCGTCGTGCAGCCGGATGTGTTGTTCATCACCAAGTCTCGGCTCAACATCGTGGGCAGTTGCATTGGCGGCGCGCCCGACCTCGTCATGGAAGTCATCTCCGTGGGAAGCTGGCAGCGCGACCGCATCCAGAAAAAGGCGCTCTACGAATCGGCGGGCGTGGCGGAATACTGGCTCATTGATCCCGACGCGGAAGCCATCGAAGTCTTCGCGCTCATCAAGGGCGTCTATCAATTACATTCCAAAGCGACGGGCAAGGAGCCGGCCAAATCCAAACTGCTGGCGGGCTTCAAAACCAACTTCAGGGAATTGACGGCGTGAAGCTGGGTGCCGTCGCAAAAGTGTCGCCGGTTGGTCGCTGCTTTTTCGGGCGGATTCAATTAGCTTTCGCGCCACCGTTTACCTGCTAGACTCCCAGCCATGAGTTTTACCGCACTCGGTCTTTCCGAGAAAGTCCTCGAAGGCGTCCGCGCCGCCGGCTATTCCGACCCGACGCCGATTCAGCTCCGCGCCATCCCGCTCGTGTTGTCCGGCAAGGACGTCATCGGCAGCGCGCAGACCGGCACCGGCAAGACGGCGGCGTTCGCGCTGCCGATTCTTTCCAAGCTTGGCCGTCACAATCCCGTCGGCCCGCGCGTGCTCGTTCTGGAGCCAACCCGCGAGCTTGCCGCGCAGGTCGAAACCGCGTTCCGCGACTATGCGCGGTTCACGGATTTGAAAATCACCGTCGTCTTCGGCGGCGTCGGCTACGGCAAGCAGAACGATGAATTGAAAGCCGGCGCGGACATCGTCGTCGCCACGCCCGGACGGCTGCTGGATCATCTGGAGCAGGGCACGTTGAAACTCGACAAGGTGGAATTTCTCGTCCTCGATGAAGCCGACCGGATGCTCGACATGGGTTTCCTGCCCGACGTTCGCCGGCTCGTCGAAAAATGTCCGCGCAAACGCCACTCCTCACTTTTCTCCGCCACCATTCCGCCGCAGATCGAAACGCTCATCCAATGGGCGATGCACAGTCCGGAGACCATCGAGATCGGCGCGCGCCGCACGCCCGCCGAAAACGTCAAGCACGTCATCTACCCCGTTTCCGATACGCAGAAGACCGACCTGTTGCTCGCGCTGCTCAACCGCGTGAACTACGATTCCGTGATCATTTTCTGCCGCACCAAGCACGGAGCCGACCGCGTGGCCAGCACGCTCAAGCGCGACAACCACGCCGTGGCCGTGCTGCATTCCAACCGCACGCAACGCGAACGCGAGCAGGCGCTGGAAGGTTTTCGCGAAGGCAAGTTCGAGGTGCTCGTCGCCACGGACATCGCCGCGCGCGGACTCGACATCGCGGACGT
>JAYVCM010000360.1:0-5489 GCA_043749955.1 Limisphaerales bacterium
GGGAGCGCCGGCTTCCAGCCGGCGGGTGCTGGTGGGTTTGAACGCGGACTCGCCGGCAAGATGCCGGCGCTCCCGGTGCTGCGCCAAGAACAGTGTCAAAATGCACCCCCTCGTCCTCGTAATCGAACGACAAAATTCGCAGACGAGGACGAGCCGGCGAACGAGGAGGATTGGTTTCACTTTGTTTCTTGGTTCCTTTGTGGTTAATTTCCCCGCGTGATTCGCAACATCATCTTCGACTGGTCGGGAACGCTCGTGGACGACCTGCCCGCCGTCTTGCAGGCGTCCAACTACGTCCTCACGCAGTCCGGCAAGCCGGTCATGTCGCTGGAAACTTTCCGCGCGGAGTTTCAACTGCCGTTCACCACGTTCTACGACCGCCACACGCCCGACGTGCCGATGGCGCAACTGGAGGAATGGTTTCATCACGAGTTCCGCCGCTCGCAGGATTCCGTCGTGGGATTGCCGCACGCGCGCGAGTTTCTGGAATTCTGCCGCGCGAAAAAAATCCGCACGTTTCTTTTGAGCACCGTCCACGCCGACCATTTCAAGGTGCAATGCGGCGTGACCGGCTTCGACGTTTTTCTCGACAAGCCTTACACCGATGTCTGGGACAAGCGCGAAAAAATCCACGAGATTCTCCGCGAAAATAATCTGAAGCCGGACGAGACGATGTTCATCGGCGACATGGAACACGACATCGCCACGGCCAAACACGGCGGCATCCATTCGTGCGCCGTGCTGACGGGCTACAACACGCTGGAGCAATTGCGCGCGGCGGAGCCGGACGTGATCGTGGAGCATCTGGGCGAACTGCGGCGGCTCCTGGAGAAAAATAAATTCAACCTCGGTAGGGCGGCGCTGCCGCGCCGCCTAGATTCACTCGACGCGCCCCCGCTCTCCACCGTCGGCGGATTAATTTTCAATTCCAAAGGTGAAGTGCTGATGTTGCGCACGCACAAATGGTCGAACAAGTGGGGCATTCCCGGCGGCAAGATCAAGTGGGGTGAAACGTCCGAGGCCGCGCTGCGCCGCGAAATCAAGGAGGAGACAAATCTCAAAGTGACGGACATTCAGTTCGTGCTGGTGCAGGACTGCATCCACTCGAAGGAATTTTATCGTGACGCGCATTTCGTTTTGTTGAACTACACCTGCCGCGCCACCGGCAAGCTGGACGTGAAACTGAACCATGAAGCGCAGGAATTCCGCTGGCTGAAAATTGCTGACGCCAAAAAGCTAAAGCTGAACAAGCCGACGAAGGTTTTGCTGGAGGCAGTTATGAAACTGCGGATTACGCGGATGAAATCCAAAAAATAATTTTATGGCAAAAATCTCAATGGTTGATCTCGAACTGCGTTATCGCATTGGTGTTTCCGAGGCTGAACGCGCCTGGCCGCAGCGGCTGTTGGTGACGATTGACATGGAACTGGATGTTTCCGCCGCGATCAAAAGTGACAACATCCGTGACACCATCAATTATTTTGACGTGGCGCAAATGCTTTTCAAATGGGGCAAACACCGTGAATGGAACTTGATCGAAAAACTGGCGGATCAAATGGCGGACTTGATCCTTAAAAAATTCCAGCCGGACAGCGTGACGATTGAGTTGAAGAAATTTCCGCTGCCGCAATCCCAATACATCTCGCTCACTTTGACGAAACATCGGAAGTAAACCGCTGTCCATCCATTGTCCGCAACTCCCAGCGGTCTGGCTTCACAACAATGGTCACCGCGCCGGACTTCCGTGTGTAAATGACCGGGATGTGCCGCTGCTCCAGCCGTTCGGACAGGACGCGGCTGGCGCGCTTGGTAGCGGGGAATTGTGAATCCATCACGACAATTATTTTTGGTTGGATTGCGTCCAACAGCCCTTCGCCCAGCGGCTCGGTTTTTTCCGGCAACCCGGTGACGACGATGTCGGCGCGCAAATCTTCGGCGCGATTCAGCAAGACTCCTTGGCCAGGCCGTCCCAAATCGGACAGCAGCAGAATTTTCACGCCGTGGATTTCGCCTTTAAGCACAAGCGAATTGTCGTCGGCTTGTGGAAAATTATTCGTCACGGCGGGATGCAAAACTTGCCACGCGCCGATGTTGTCGCCGGGATTCACGGTCTGATGGCGGCGGGGCGGCTGCTCAAATGCGCGGACGCTTTCCCGGTAGATGGGCGAACGGAATTTTGCGCCGCTGGTGATGAGCTGGCCGGTTTGAAATTGTTCGCCGATGACTTGCGCCGCACCAACGTCGCGCACGTCGCCCTGCGTCAATACGAGTTGCGGCAGATGGTTCACGCCTTGCGCGTGGAGAAACGGTGTGGTGATGAAATCCACGACGTTCGTGTCGCCGCAGTCAACGAGCAGGTCGCCGGATTTTCCGTCATGAATAAAAGTGGCGCTGCCGCCGTTCAGCGGGAGCACGGTGACGGTCGTGGTTTGCCGTGCCTCATGCCAGCGCCAGCCGTAAAATCCGGCGATGCTCACGACGCAAACCAGTGCAAGGATGCGCCAGCGTTTTTGAAAAGCCACGCCGGACGAGATGGCGAAGAGCGCGCTGTAATAAATCATGAAGTCCGCCGCCGTGGGACTGCGGACATAAAAAAATGCGCCGGGCAATTTCGTCAGCGTGACGCTGGTATCCACCATGAGCTTCATCCAGAGCCAGCCGCTGTGGTTGAAGAGTTCGGTCGCCCACGGAAACCAGTCACCGCAGAGGAGGCTGCCAAGATTACAGGCGAGCGCGGCGCTGCTCAACGGCACGATGATGAGGTTCGCCAGCAGTGTGACCGGGCTGAACAGGTGAAAATAAAATGCGGTGAGCGGCCACGAACCGCACCACGCAGAAAGTGAAACGGCCAGCGACGTCAGCAACAATCGCAGCACGGGATGCAGCCAGCGTTGCCAGCGCGGGAGCAGTTCGCGCGGCAGTAGCGGATCGGTTTGCAGCCAGCGGTCACGGACTTTTTCCAGCGGCGGCAGCAGGAGCGCGATGCTCAACACGACGAAGAACGAAAGTTGAAAGCTGGCTTGAAACAATTGCTGCGGATCCCAGAGGAGAATGATGAACGCGGCGGTGGCGAGCGAGTTGAGCAGGTCGCCGGGCCGTTTCAACATCCAGCCGCCGATGATGATGGTCATCATGATGGTCGAGCGGATGGCGGACGGCTGCCAGCCGGTCGCGCCGGTGTAAAACCAGATGAGCGGGATGATGACCACGCCGCACCAGAAACGCGGAACCTGCATCGCGCGCAGGAGGGCGGCGAAAATCGCGGCGATGAGCGCGATATGAAGTCCTGAAATGGCGAAGATGTGCATCGTGCCGGACTGCATGAAGGGCGCGGAAACTTCGTCGGTGAGCGCGGGCCGCCAGCCGAGCGTCATCGCCCAGAGCAGTTCGAGCGGTTCGTCCTGCGCCGGCAGTCCGCGTGCGAGGGTGGTTTGTGACCACGCGAGAAAACGGTCGCTCACCGGCAGACGGGCGGCGGGATTGCCGATGATTTGCCAGTCGGCGGTGGAACTCGTGGCGAGATGGTAAAAAATTCCGTGCGTGGCGAGATACGCTGGATAATCAAAAAGTCCTTCTGCCACCGGCCGCGCCGGTCGGGCGAGGATGCCGGAGATTTCCACCGGCTGACCACAGAAAAAATTCGATTCCAAAATTCCCGGAGTGGTGACGAGCAGGTCGCCGGCGGCGGGAAGAAAATTTTCCGCGCGTCGGATTTCACGGACATGAATGGTGACAAGGCTGTGCCAGACTTTTTCGCCATTGCGTTCAAACACGCCCAGCCGGGGCGATTCGGCCATTTCGCCCCGGACGGTCACGAGCGCGGATTCGTCGCGGAACTGCGTGCGCAAATCGTCGGGCGAAATGATTTCCGTGCGGCAGGCAAGATTTGTCCAGCCGGTCAGCACCAGCAGCGGCCAGATCAGGAGCGGCCGGAATTTTTCGAGGACGAGGACGAGAACGAGGACGAGCAAGGCGGAGCCGAAGAGGGCGGCGACGGGCGGATGCAGAAATTGCGCGAACAGCAAACCGGCGGCGTAGGCGAGGACGACGGCGGCAAGCGGGCGTTTCATAGTTTACCAGCGTTTGAAAATTTTCCCGCCGAGCCAGAGCAGCAGCAGACCGATGCCGCCGCCGAGGGTGTCAATCATCACGTCCGAAACCTGCGCGGTGCGCGTGGCGACGAAGACCTGGTGCAGTTCGTCGGTTCCGGCGTAAAGAAAAACAATGGCCAGCGCGAGTCCGGCCTCGGCCCAGTTCCATGGCTGCGACATTTTTCTGCCGGGCTGGCGGATCGCGCGCCAGAGGAGCAGGGCGAGGATGGCGAATTCGGTGAGGTGGCCGCCTTTGCGGAAGGCGTGGTGGATCAGCTCGACGTGCGCCTGCGACAGCGCCGGGAACAGCCAGTGCAGCAGCGGCTCGAAGAGCGTGGAGGAGTGGCGGTAGGAATCGCGGTCGGCGGACGCAGAAAAAACCAGCACCATCCACAACAGCGGGGGCAGCCAGTAGAACAGGAAATTTCGCAGCTTCGGCACGCCGGATGAAAGCCGGATTTGGCGAACGCGGCAATTAGAATTTTTACGGGCGGAGCGCCGGCCTCCGTTGGAGTTCACGCTTTAGCGTGCGCTCGGAACAATCCCGCAGCTGGCGGGATTGAACTCCAACGGTTCGAGCCGTGCCGGAGGCCGGCGTTCCAGAGCGGATGGTTCGAGCCGCGCGCCGATTGCGTTTGCAAAGTGGCGGCGCTTTTGGCACACAAATGCCCCGATGAAAAACTTGCTCCTCATTTTCACGCTGGCGCTGTCCGCCGCCGGCGTCCGCGCCGCGCTGCCGTCGCCGGACCTGGTCGCGCAAATCCATTTTGCCGGCGCGCAGAAAATTTCCGCCTATGTCAGATTTTCCGCGTTCACAAATGAATTCTGCTCCGACGAGGCGCTGGCCTTGCGCACGCAGACGGCGGAAAAGCTGTCGGTGTGGCTGGCCGGCTGGCTGCAAAAAAATCTGACCACCACGGTGGCCGGCGGCGCGGCGAAGCTGCGTCCGCTGTTCGATGATTTGCAGTCGGCGGAATGGTTTCTGGAGTCGCGCGCGGCGGCTGGCGGCCCGGCGGAGGTCGCGCTGGTCATCAAGCTGGACGCGGCCCGCGCGTCGTTTTGGTCGGCGAATCTGAAACCGTTTTTTCCGGCGGCCACCTTCAAGTTGTCCGGTGGCTGGCTGATTTTCGATTCCGGCACGGGCGCAGAAAAACTGGGCGACGCGCTGGCGCAAAAAGTTTCCGCGCCGGCAAACGGCTGGTTGAGCGTGGACGTGAACTGGCCGCGCCTCGGCCAGTGGTTTCCGCAACTGAAGGAGCTGGAATTGCCGGAGACGCAACTGGCGGTGACGGCGCCGGATGCAAATCTGCATGTGGACGGGAAATTTTTCTTTCCCGAAAAACTTTCGCTGAATCTGGAGGACTGGCGGCTGCCGACGAACGCGCTGCATCAGCCGTT
>JAYVCM010000361.1:0-5493 GCA_043749955.1 Limisphaerales bacterium
AGTCCATCGCCGCCGGGAAGGCGGAGGTTTTGCAGCAGTTGACGCATGCCGAGGAGGACGTGGCGAGCGGCGACGTTTATGCGTGGACCTATGACACCATCCGCCGTTTCAAGGCCACCTACCATGTGGACATCCCCAGCATTGGCCAGCCGGTCCAGGGCGAGGTGGATTTGCTCCCCGGTTTTCCCTACAAGCAGGTGAAGGTTTCGCTGAACGGCACCGCCTATTATCATGACCTGGGAAAATTTGTGGCCGACTTTGAAAATAATTTTCCACACATGCGGATGGTCAACCTCGCGATCGAGCCGTCGAGCCAGCCCGGCGGCAGCGCCGAGCGGCTTACGTTCCGCATTGATGTCATCGCGCTGGTCAAACCCAACATTTGAGGCCTTGTGAAATCATTTCTCAACATTCAAGCCTGGCTGCTGCTGGCCGCGATTTCCGGCGGGCTGGCCGGCGGCGCGGAACCGGCGAAAACCCCGGCGCCGCCGGCCAAGACGCCCCCGCCCCGCTCCACCTTCCCCATCCCCGCCAGCACCAAGGACGGCCGCGATCCGTTCTTTCCCGAATCCACGCGGCCCTTTGAAGTGGCGGTCACGACGAGTCATGTCGTTGAGATCACCTCGCTGAAGGTCAAGGGCTATTCGGTGGTGGGCGGCCATCCGATGGTCATCATCAACAACCATTCCTTCATGGTCGGCGATGAAGGCGACGTGCTGACGCCCGGCGGCCGCATCCATGTCCGCTGCCTTGGAATCACCGCGAACACGGCCGTCATCGAGGTCAACGGCCAGAGACATAATTTGGTTTTTTAAAGGGCCGGCTTAAAAACGATTGCCAAAACCCGGAGCAACTAACACAATTTTAAAGTTGAGGAGCGGAACCAAACTAAAAAAACACAAACGAGCCATGAAAAAAATCGCCTACATCATGCTGCTGGCCGGGTTGGCCAGCCTGCCGGCCGCCAATGCCCAGACCACCCCCGTCGCCCCGGTTCAACCCGTGGACAACGCGGCGACAATAGTGATCGCCACCAACCCCGCGACGGCACCCGTGATCAGTGAGCCGGCCCCGGCACTGATGCCGGCCGCCGTTCCTGATTCTCCCGCCGCCGTTCCTGATTCTCCCGCCGCCGCCCCGGCCCCCCTGCCCGCGGCCGGCATCCCGCTCATCCAATTTTCCGATGTGAAGATAACGACGGCGATTGAAAATCTGTCACGCCAGGCCGGCATCAATTACATGATGGATCCCAAGATCGGCTACGGTCTGCCGGATGCGAACGGCCAGGTCAAAGTGGAACCAGAATTATCCATCCGCTGGGAAAACATCAGCGCCGAGAACGCCTTGGTGGCATTGTTGGACAACTACGGGCTGCAATTGATCCGCGACAAAAAGACCGGCATTGACCGCGTCACCATGAAAGACCCGGCCGCCCCGCCGCCGCTCGTCACGCGCGTGATTCAATTGCAATACTCCAGCGTCTCGAACATGGTGGATGCCGTCCAGTCGGCCTTCACCGACAAGCGCAGCAAGGTCATTGCCGACCGGCGCACCAGCCAGATGGTGGTCGTCGCCACCGACCCGGAACAACTGGCCGTGGACACGCTCATCGCCCAGCTCGACAAGCCGACCAAGCAGGTGCTGATTGAAACCAAGCTGATTCAAATTTCCAGCCAGCCTTCCACCAAGAAGGGCGTGGACTGGTCGCCGACGCTTTCAGCACAAAACGTGACCTTCGGCAATAACTCTCTGGCGGGCATCCCGCCAACACCATTTGCTCCTCAGTCAACAGTCGGTGGTGTCACTACACCGGCCATTCCAGCATCGCAAGGCACAATTGGTGGAATTGTAAATAATCCTGGCGTATTGGCCAATACCGCCAATGGCTTTAATCCGAGCACGTTTTTCTTGAACGCTGACGGTGTAAAAGCTGTGATCTCTTTCTTGAACGCATCTTATGACGCTCAAACCATGTCCACTCCCCAGATCGTCACTCTGGACAACGAAACCGCAAAAATCGAAGTCACCCGTCAGGTGCCGATCATCAATTTCAGCGGTGGCACCCAAAACTCCTCGGGCAGTTCCTCGATTACCTATTCCAATGTGGGCACCTTGCTCATGGTCACGCCGCGCATTTCGGCCAACGATAAAATCTGGCTCAAGGTCTCGCCGGAGGTTTCCTCCAAATTTGGCGATGTCACGATCACGATTCCTGGCAATGCTGCAAATCCTACCTTCTCCTTTCCGGTTCCGGTTTTTGATGTGCGCAAGCTGGACACCCAAGTGCTGATTCCCAACGGAAACACCTTGGTCATGGGCGGACTGGTTCAGGACAGCCCGTCGGCCAGCTATTCCAAAGTGCCGCTCCTTGGCGACATTCCCGGACTCGGCTGGGCGTTCCGCAGTGAAAGCAAAAAAATGAACAAGGACAACCTCGTTATTTTCATCACGCCCACCATCGTGCAGGACTCCGATTTCCACGCCGCAAAAACGGATTTCCTCAACTCGAAACCCGCGCCGATGAAGTCGCCGATGAACCCCAACACCATGTGGGACGGCGGCAAGCCGCGCGGCAACTGGAGCAACCCCGCTCCCGTCCCCGGCGAATTTGAAACCAATGATAAGCTGAACAACTTTTAAGTTTGTTCATCTGGCAATTCTGAACCGTTGAAATACGAACAACGGCGCGTTCCACCGAACGCGCCGTTTTTTTTTCGCAAGACAACCAAAGCGCGTCTTCAACATGCCATTGGGTTGGCTGCGGATTGAGTGTCGCCGGTTCAAGCAAGCGGCGGTAAACCGCACGCAGTCCAGACGCTGCCGCGAACGCCAGGCGGCTTGGAACCTCGCGGAGCGTCTGGACTGCGGCTGCTTCAGCGCCGCTTTTTCGCCAGTTGGAATAATACCCGGCTTCGGAATGTGGTTGAACACACGCCTGATTAAACCGCTTCCGCTACCCGCCGCAGATACTCGAAAGAATAAAGTCCCGTCGCATGGCCGTCCGCCCAGACCGGCTGGATGGCGTAACCGCCCACGCTGATGATCCGCGTCAACTGAAACGCCTTCGCGGTCAGCGGCTGCTCGGGATTTTTGTAGAGGTTGCCCATGATGTCCGTCTCGCCCTTGCAGCCCGCGCACGGGCAGGCGCGGCGGAGATTTTCCAGCGGAATAAAACTCTCGCCGCCGTCGCTCCACTTCACCGCCAGTTCGGTGCCGATGGGCTGAATGTCCAGTGGTCGCATCAGCGCTTCCTCAATTGTTTTTCAAACGCCGCCAGCGTCTCCGGGCTGACGTGATGCTCGATGCCCTCCGCATCCAGCTCCGCCGCCTTTTCCGAAATGCCCAGCGACCGCAAAAACGCCGTCACCGTCTCGTGCCGCCGCTTGCATTCCGCCGCCAGCTTGCGCCCGGCGTCCGTCAGCAAAATGGCGCGGTAAGGCTTCGTGTTCACATAGCCGGACGCCTGCAACCGGGCCAGCGTGCGGTTCACCGTCACATGGGTCACGCCCAGCCGCCGCGCCAGGTCCACCACCCGCGCCTCGCCCCGGGAAGCCGACAGGTCGGCGATGGCCTCGACGTAATCCTGCGCGGTCTCCGCCGCGCGGTCGCGGCGCGACCGGCGCAAACTCTCGGCCTGCTGCGCCGGCGGCCGCGGCGACAGCGCCACGACGGCCCGGCTTTTTTTTAAAACGGAACGTGCCATTTGATTGTTCCCATTGAAACCGCCGCGCGCCCGCCGGTCGAGATTTTTTAATTGCGCCGATGCCGCGCGCGTCCCGCCCGCACCCCTGGGAGCGCCGGCTTCCAGCCGGCGGGGCAGACGGGGGAAGGCGCTTTCGCCGACTGGAAGCCGGTGCTCCCCGAGCAACCCACCTCATTGTATCACAGGCTACATTTTTGTTGACGGGTTGGTTTTGGAATGTAACCTAGGCTACAAGCTCATGGATGTTCCGGAAAACAAAATGAATGCCGCGCCCGGCTGGCGCAAGGACAGCGCGTCGCCCAGTTTGCCGGAAGTGCATCGCACCATTCCCGTGCCGAGCTCCTACGGCTTCTGGCGCAAGCTGCTCGCGTTCTCCGGCCCTGGTTATCTCGTGGCCGTCGGCTACATGGACCCCGGCAACTGGGCGACCGACCTCGCGGGCGGCTCGGTCTTCGGCTACACGCTGCTCTCCGTCATCCTGCTCTCCAACCTCATGGCGATTCTGCTGCAGTCGCTGTGCGCCAAACTCGGCATCGTCACCGGGCGCGATTTGGCGCAGGCCTGCCGCGACAGCTACTCCAAGCCCGTCGCCATCACCCTTTGGGTGCTGTGTGAAATCGCTATTTGCGCGTGCGATCTGGCGGAGGTCGTCGGCACGGCCATCGCGCTCAATCTGCTGTTTCACATTCCGCTCCTCATCGGCGTCTGTCTCACCGCGCTCGACGTGCTGGTGATTTTGTTCCTGCAAAACAAAGGCTTCCGCTACATCGAGGCGCTGGTCATCTCGCTCATCCTGCTCATTGGCGGCTGCTTTTTTCTGGAAATCATTTTCTCGCGCCCGGATTTTCGCGAAGTGCTGGGCGGCTTTGCCCCGAAACTGGAAATCATCCGGAACCCGCAGATGCTGCTCATCGCCATCGGCATCCTCGGCGCGACCGTCATGCCGCATAATCTTTACCTGCATTCGTCCATCGTCCAGACGCGCAAATATGAGCAGACGCCCGCCGGCAAGCGCGAAGCCATCAAGTTCGCCACGATTGATTCCACCGTGGCGCTGATGTTCGCCCTGTTCATCAATGCCGCCATCCTCATCGTGAGCGCCGCCACGTTCCACACGCGCGGCCAGAATGGCATCGCAGAAATTCAGGACGCCTACCAGTTGTTAAGCCCCACGCTGGGCGTCGTCATCGCCAGCGCGGTCTTTGCCATCGCCCTGCTCGCTTCCGGCCAGAACTCCACCCTCACCGGCACGCTGGCCGGGCAGATCGTCATGGAAGGCTTTCTCAACATCCGCCTGCGCCCGTGGCTGCGACGCCTCATCACGCGGCTCATCGCCATCGTGCCGGCCGTCATCGTCACCGCGATCTATGGCGAACATGGCACGACCAACCTGCTGGTCTGGAGCCAGGTCATCTTGAGCCTGCAGCTTTCCTTCGCCGTCATTCCGCTCATCCTTTTCACCAGCGACCGCCGCAAGATGGGTGAATTCGTCAACGCGCTCTGGATGAAAATTCTTGCGTGGGTTGTGGCCGGTGTCATTGTCATCTTGAACGTGAAATTTCTTTTGGATTTCTTTGGCCTCACCGGCGGAGGCGGCAAATGAGCCGGTTCGCCGCCGCCTTCCGCCGCGAGTGCCGCGTCGCCTTCTCCCGGCGCGCGCAACCGGTCTGGTTCCGCGTCGTCAAATGGGCCTGCATCCTCACCGGGGCCGCGCTGTTTTATGACCGGCCTTGGTTCTGGTGGTGTCTGGCTGGGCTGGCCGCCATCGGAACCGTGGTGCATTTTCTCTA
>JAYVCM010000362.1:0-19609 GCA_043749955.1 Limisphaerales bacterium
AATTGGTGCCGGTGGCGGGACTCGAACCCGCACGACTTTTTAGGGTCCCAGGATTTTAAGTCCTGTGCGTCTGCCATTTCGCCACACCGGCATTTTTCGCCTTGGAATTTAACTGCGGCACCATGTTGCCAGCAACGAGCTTTTTGTCACGCGCGCAATCCGCCCGGCTCGTGGATTTCGATGCGGTTGCCAAATGGGTCGCGCACGAAGAAACGTTTCCATGGAGCCGGACGACCGTCTTCCGTCGTCACACCGGCGGCGGACAATCTGGCGCGCAAGCCGTCCACGTCCGCACATTCGAGGCCGAAGTGCCGATACGCATCCGCAACAGCACGCGACTCCTCCACCGAAAGATGAATATCCAGTCCGCCGGCAGCGAACCAAACGCCGCCGCGAACCCGCAGCGGCTCTGGTTTCGGAATCTCGCGCAAGTCAAGTTGACCGGTGTAGAACGCACGCGCCAGATCTTCGCCGCCTTTGGGCATCGTGACGTTGATGTGGGAAAGGTTCATATCATTGTTTCACCTCTGAACTGGCGGTGGTCTGGTAATCGTAGTCACCGAATATTTTCCGAACAGTGAATTCATTTATTTTCTGACGTAAACCAGTCGGTTCTCTGGCGACGGACATCTGCATACGCCAGACAACGTTCGTGGGCAGACCGGGTGGCCAGGCAATCGCATAGAAACAACTGTATCCCGGAAACCATTCCGAGCCTCCCACCCCGGCCCAATCACCCGCAGGCACAAATTTCTTCCAGCCTTGTCCGTCGTTCGTTTCCACACAGGAAGTGTCGAAGCGTATCAATTTGTCCGGGTTGTTGTTTTTGACGCGGAATAAAGCATGACGACCGGGAGTGCCTGGAATTACCTCGACTCTGACCGGTGTCATGGTGTGTTCGGGATTATTCGTCATGCCCATGAACTCTACCGACAAATCACTCTTGGCGGGAGAGGCGGGTTTTAGCGCGATCCAGCAAAGGCTGGCAAGGAAGGGCAGAACGAGGACGGTAATCAGAATTATATTTCGTCGCATGGCGGAAGCCGGGTGAATCATTCAACCGCAGCCGCCGGATGTTCACTTGGAGAAATGGTTTTGGCAACTGCGTTTGTCCGCTGAATTGACGGCGCGGCGGCCTTTCTCTAGCCTTCGCTTGCAACAACAACGCATCGCATGAACGAAAATAAAAATCCGCTCGCGCGGCTCATCCAGGAAAACCAGTTCATCGGCTGGACGTGCCGGATGGATTACGAGCAGGCCATCGTCCTCACCAGCGATGACTTGAAGGCCAAGGCCAAAGGCGTTCCCCTGCACTGCTTCCTCCTGGCGACCAGTTTCAATCTTAAAAAACCCACCGGCGACGCGGCGGGCGAAATCATTTTGCTGCGCGTCACCTGTTCCGCGCCGCTGCCGCTGGATGATCAATTGCTCCAGACGAAAGTGGAAACGCTCAAGAACCGCGCGTTGAAAGATTCCACGGGCGAACTGGCGAAGGGAGAATTTCAGTTTGGCGGTTTGCAATGCCGGATTCTCGGCACGTTTTTTCTCCGCGACGGCAAGCTGCGGCTCGGCAGCGACATTGAAAATTATTCCAACGCCGTCGAGTTGGAAGTGTATCGTCCGTCGGGCGCGGCGCTGGAGCTGGTCGTGAATTACATCAGCCCGGAGCGCGCCGCCGCCGCCGAGGAGGAAGCGGTGCGGCTCGGCGTGCAAGGCAGCCTGCCGCGTTTTCCCATCGGCACGATCCGCTATTCTTCCACGGACAAATTGCATCGCGGCGAAGATTCGGAGAAGGCGGCGTTCAACTTGAACGCGATTGATTTTCTCGCGCGGCGCACGGCGGTGTTCGGCATGACGCGCACGGGAAAATCCAACACGGTCAAGCAGCTCGTGTCCGTCATCATGCGCGCGAGCGCGGAGTGCAAATTGAAACTTGGCCAGATCATCTACGACCTGAACGGCGAATACGCGAACGCCAACCTGCAGGACAAAGGCTCCATCGCCGAAGTTTATCCCGATGAGACGATCCGTTATCGCATGATTCAGACGCCGGGTTTCCAGCCGATCCTGAATAATTTTTACACGCAGATTCCCGAAGGCCACCAGACGTTGCGCGGGTTGATCGAATTGAACCGCGTCACGCGTTCGTCGGACATTGATGCATTCTTGAGCATGGATTTTGCGGAGCCGCGCAAGGAGGACTTCGAGAACGAGACGAGCTACACGCATCAGTTGACGCGGTATCAGCGCAAGATCGCCGCGTATCATGCGATGCTGGCGCGCGCGGGGTTTGAGCCGCCGCCGAATTTCAAGATCACCTTCGAGGCCGGCGCGAGCGCGAAGAACAAGGTGAACCCCATCATTGACCCGGCGAACGGCCTCACGCCGAACCAGGCCTTCGAGTGGTTTCAACTCGCGCGGCAGATTCAGGACGAACTCGTCACCGGCACCGGCCAAAACTGGGTGGAGCCGGACACGAATGTCTTGATGAACATGCTGCTCCAGAAAAATGACCAGGGCACCTACATCCCCGGCTTCCGCGTGCTGCAGCCGTTCAAGGATTATCACGCGCCCAACCGCACGACGGACGTGTGCGACGAAATTTATCAGCACTTGCTCGCGGGAAAAATTGTCATCCTCGATTTAAGCGTGGGCGATCCCGAACAGCGCGAGCGGCTCGGCAAACGCATCGCGCGGCACATCTTGAAAAGTTCCATGGCCGTGTTCAACAGCGGCAAGGTGCCGCCGAACATCGTCATCTACGTCGAGGAGGCGCACAACCTCATCGGGCGGAACGAGCCGCTCACGGAAATCTGGCCGACCATCGCCAAGGAAGGCGCGAAGGCGCGCATCGCCACCGTGTATGCCACGCAGGAAGTTTCCTCCATCCATCCGAACATTTTGGCGAACACGGAAAACATTCTCTGCGCGCACCTGAACAACGAGAACGAGATCAATGAGCTGGCGAAGTATTACGACTTCCGTGATTTTTCCAAATCCATCATCCGCGCGCAGGACGTGGGCTTTGGCCGCGTGAAGACGTTGTCCAACCCGTTTGTCATTCCCGTGCAGATAGACAAGTTTGATCCGGAGAAGGAAAGGCAGTTTGCGCGGAAAGGGAAATAGCCGCCACGGCAAATACTTCGTCAAGCTTGGGCGCGGGCACCCCTCACCCTAACCCTCTCCCCTCGGAGGGGAGAGGGAACAGCGGCGGCGCGGCGCTGAAATTTTCACTGACGGTCCTGCGAATCCAGTCGCGGACATTCGCAAATCCAGACGCACGAATTTTCAAAGCGGCGGCGAACGATTCTCCCTCTCCATGAACCGCAGCAGAAGGGTTGGACAAGTTTGTGTTGCATATGCAACACGAAGTTGTCTTGGTCGGTTCAGGGTTTAACGCGCGAAATTTCTGTTTGGGGAAATCTCTCCCCAGCTTGTCGCGCCGTAGCACAGCGAAGACAGAGAGAGGGCCGGGGTGAGGGCGGTCGTCATCACAAAAAGATTTTTCCGATAAACGCAGAGGCGCAGAGAACGCAGAGAGGCGCGGAGAATGTTTTATAAACTTTGCGTGACTCTGCGTTCTCTGCGCCTCTGCGTTTATTCGTTGCGAAGGTCGCGCTCCGTTTCGTCCCGTCACGGCTGCGGCTGGCCGGCCATCTGCCAGGTTTTGATGGCGTTCACCGGATGGATGAGCATGATGATGTTCAGCGTGAGATTGTCGCGCACACAAATGGCGCAGCCGATTTCCATGACCGCCACCGCCACCCAACTGATGGCCGGACGCATCCGCAGCGCAAACCAAAAGCCCGCCGCCATCATCAACAAATCGCTCACGGAATTCATCACGCTGTCGCCCTCATAGCCGAGCGCGATGGTCGCGGCGCGATAGCGGTTGATGATGATGGGCGAATTTTCCAGCACCTCCCAGCTTGCTTCAATGATGAGCGCGATGAGCCAGCGCCGTTCCACCGGCAGCCGCCGCGCGCCGAACCAGAGCAGCGCGTAAAATAAAATTCCGTGGACGATGTGCGAGAAGGAATACGGGTCGGCAATGCGCTGCGAATTTTCGCGGCTCCAGATGTCGCCTTCCCAGAATCCAAATTTTCCGTCCGGGCCGAAGGGCGAACGGCCCAGCGCCAGTTCCACTCCCGCCATGAGCGCCGCGATGGCAAAGGCGATCAGCACGACGCGCCAGACGGGTTTCAAAGCTTGCAGGTTCATGAAATTTATTTGGTGGAAACAGAAACGGCAGTCGTGACCAAAGTAAAAACTGTTGCCGTTGAAAGAATACTGGATTGAGAGGAAGCACCAAGCACCAACATCCAAGCACCAGAGAAACGGCGTGAGTTGCTTGAATGGCCGATGGACGATTGCCAATGGCCAAGGCGCGAGGAAAAATATTTCGAGCTTTAACGTTGGATGTTCTCTGGTGCTTGGTGCTTGGAGGTTGGTGCTTCTTCAAGACTTGCTTTCATCCGTGGTTGAAAAATATGCAAGGTTCGCGGAACATCCAGAACGTGAAGCTGCCGGAAAAATTTCATTCCCTGTTCGTTGCGCCGACCCTGACGCGGACGCGGATTATTTTCGCGCTCGCCGCCGCCGTCATTGCCGACGCGCTGCAAATTCTCCTGCTCCCGTTTGCATGGACGTTCGCCGAATCCGCCGTGGACTGCGTGGCCATGATTTTGACGACGTGGATTCTTGGCTTTCATCCGCTGCTGCTGCCGACGTTCGTCGTGGAATTAATTCCCGTCGTGGACCTGCTGCCCACTTGGACAGCCTGCGTCATCGCCGTCATCGTCTGGCGCAAACGGGATCAACGCCCGGCCGCGCCGCCAGTTCCGCCGGCCAAGCCCACGATTGATATCTGAACGAAATGAGCCGGGAAAAATTCGTTGATTTCGATGTTGGCGCTCCGGCCTCCTTCTCCCCTCGGAGGGGAGAAGGATTGAGGATGAGAGGTGGCCGGTGAAGCATGACGTGTGCATTCAGTTTGGACGCTTCACCCCTCACCCTGACCCTCTCCCCTCCGAGGGGCGAGGGGAAAAATAAACTGACCCACCACCCCGCCAAGCCCGCGATTGATATTTGAAGGAAAATGCGATAGCTTTCGCGCGTGCCGATGAGGTTCGCCAAACCGTGATGTCCCGCTTCAAAAAAATTATCCCCGTCGTTCGCTGCTGGCGCGGCTTTGAAATTCTGGCGGTGGCTGGCGTTTCCATCCTCACGAACAATCTTTCAGCGCAGAGCCTGCGGACGACATGGAGCGGCCTCGGTCACGATGCCCAGCACAGCGCGATCTCTGCCGTCGCCTCGCAGCCGCTCAACCGGATTTTGTGGCAGACCCCGGTGGACTTGAATCCGCAGCTCACCGGCAACCCGCTGGGACTGCGCATCCACTACGGTTCGCCGCTGATCACGCGTTCCAACACGGTCATCCTGCCGGTGAAGACGGGTGCCACGAACGGTTTCGTGGTCAAGGCGCTGGTCGCCACCAACGGCGCGACGAAATGGGTGCGGACAAACGACTACGCTTTGCCGCCGTATGGCAGCCTTTGGACGCCCAGTTTTTCCCCGGCGCTGACGCCGAAGAACCGGCTTTATATTCCCGGCGGCGGCGGCACGGTTTATTATTGCGACACACCCGACACGACGAATGCCGCGCCGGTCTTTGGGCAAATCGCCTTCTTCGGGCTGGCCAATTACACCGCCAACACCAATGCCTACCTCACGAATGTTTTCATCAACACGCCCATCACTTCCGACCGTTATGGCAATATTTTCTTCGGCTTTCAAGTCACCGGCACCAATCCGGTGAGCCTCAAGAGCGGCCTCGCGCGGATTGATTTCGACGGCACCGGCACGTGGATCGCCGCCACCAATGCCGCCGGCGACACCGGCATCACCAAGGTCGCCATGAACTGCGCCCCCGCGCTGGGCAACGATCATCGGACCATCTATTTCGCCGTGAACAGCGCCCACAATGGTTATGGCCACCTCATTGCCCTGGACAGCCGGACGCTGGCGACGCTCGGAAAAATCCGGCTCAAGGACGTGGTGAACACCAACAGTGATCTGCTCATGTCCGACAGCGGATCGTCCGCCCCCACGATAGCTCCGGACGGCGACGTTTATTACGGCCAGCGGGAAAATCCGACGGGGTCAAATCATCAGCGCGGCTGGCTGCTGCATTTCAACAGCGCGCTCACGCAGACAAAAATTCCCGGCGCGTTCGGCTGGGATGACACCGCTTCCATCGTGCCCGCCTCGCTGGTTCCCGCCTACACCAACGGCTCATCCTACCTGGTGCTGACCAAGTATAATAATTACGCCGGCGGCAGCGGCGGTGATGGCGTCAATAAAATGGCCGTGCTGGATCCGCAAAACAGCATGACGGATCCCATCACCGGCGCGACGGTGATGAAAACCGTTTTGACCATGACCGGCCCGACGCCCGACCCAGACTATACCAACACCTACCCTAACGCCGTGCGCGAATGGTGCATCAACACGGTGGCGGTGGATCCGTTCACCAAGTCCGTGCTGGTCAACAATGAGGACGGCAATTTATACCGCTGGGATCTGACCTCCAACACGCTCACGGAAACCGTGGACATGACCGCCGGCCTTTTCGAAGCCTACACGCCCACCGTCATCGGCATGGACGGAATCGTCTATGCCATCAACAACGCCATCTTGTTTGCGATAGGCCGCTGACGAAAAAAATCATGCGCTTGAAATCTCTCATGCTTTTGTCCGGTCTGGCGCTGCTGTGCGCCGCACCGGCGCGGGCGGGTTTGTCGTTTGTCCTGACGCCGTCGGTGAATTCGGGAACGGGCAGCAACGAAATTGTCTTCACCGGCACCTTGACCAACACGAGCCTCACCACGAATTTGTTTCTCAACGGCGTGCAAATTAGTTTCACCAACGCCGCCACCAACTTTCTCTCCGCCGGCACCAATGTTTTCTTCGCCAACGTCCCCGGCATTTTGCTGCCCGGCGAAATTTACAGCGACGTGATTTTTGCGGTCGCCATCAATCCCGCCGCCACGAACGGCGACTACGCCGGCACCGCCACCATCCAGGGCGGCACCAATAATATTTTTGCGCTGACCAATCTGGCGAGCCAGACATTCCACGTTTTGGTGACCCCGGCGGCCCTGGGTATCACGCGCTCCGGCACCAACGTTATTGTGAAATGGCCGTCGCCGCCTTCCGGTTTTGTGCTGCAACAGAACACCAATCTGGCCACGACGAACTGGCTGACTGTGACCAACGCTCCCGTGATCACCAACGGACTGAACCAAGTCATCCTGACGTCCACCAACATCCGCCAGTTCTACCGGCTCAAATACCCCTGACGCAGCGCGCGACGTCCCGGCTCGCAGCGGTTGACAACAAGGAAGACTTTGAAAATCAAGTCCGTCTTCCCGCAACCGGGCGTGCTGCGGACGGAGACCGTCCGCGCTCCGATTGATTTTCAAATTGAAAATCTCCGCTGCACACGGCACATTCAGCGCGTATGCAATCTGTTTTTACCGGCCCCGTTTACGTCGTGCGCGACAACATTGACACCGACCAGATCATCTCCGCGCAATTTTTGAACCTCGTGCCCACCATCGCCGAAGAATACGAGAAGCTCGGCAGCCACGCCCTCGACGGCCTGCCCGCCTCGCTCTACCCCGTCCGCTACGTCAAGGAAGGCCAGCTCGACAGCGATTATCCCATCGTCGTCGGCGGGAAAAATTTCGGCTGCGGCAGCTCGCGCGAACACGCGCCCATCGCGATGGGTTCCGCCAACTGCCAGCTCGTGCTCGCCGAAAGTTTCGCGCGCATCTTCTTCCGCAATTGCGTCGCCACCGGCGAACTGTATCCCTGCGAAATCACCGAGCGCCTCTGCGACGTGCTGAAGACCGGCGACGTCGTGACCGTGGACCTCGACGCCGCGACCGTCACCGTCCAGGCCACCGGCAAGGTGTATCATTTCAAACCGCTCGGCGACGTGCGCCCCGTCGTGGACGCCGGGGGCATTTTTAACTATGCGCGGCAGAGCGGAATGATTGCGGCGCAGAAATGATTTTGAATCATGGGCAAAGTGCGTCGCGGCGGTTATATTTTGGAGTGGTATATCGGCGATCACAAACCGCGCCATGTTCACGTCTATGACAACAAGTATCGGCTCATCGGGCGTTTTGACGTTGACCGGCTTGCGGGCGTTGAAAACTGGACGCCCGGCCGAAAACTGTTAAAGATAATTCACGATTTGAAAAACGAAGGCCGCCTATGAAAACATCCGTGCAACTCAAAAAACCGTATGGCAAGGGCACCTTCTCGCGGATGCGCCACGCCCGCTATCTCGGTTGGGAAGACGCCTTCGACGTGGAATTTGCCGACGGACTTTGTTTTCTCGAGCCCCATGCCACCATCCGCAAGGCCAATAAGATTTCCGCCAAAGCCATCCCGGAAAATGTGGAAGTGGACGACGAAATCGGCAGCCATTTCAAAGTGACCTACGACACGGGCGAAATCGCCGAGGTTCCGTGGTCGTTCATCCGTGAACTGCCGCCGAAGAAATAAAACTTTATGGGCAAAGTCCGGCGCGGCGGATATATTTTTGAATGGTGGATTGGCGATCACAAACCGCGTCACGTTCATGTGTCCGACAGCAACGGCGAATTGCTGGGGCGCGTTGCTCTCGACACCGACGAACAACTTGACAATTGGAAACCGCCGAAAAAAGTGTTAGAAGTTATCAGGCAGTTGCAAACTGAAGGCCGCATATGAAAGTTTTGAATCCATTAAAAGCGCCGTTCGGAAAGGCGAAGTTCTCCCGCGTCAAAGACGTGAGCTATCATCAATGGGAAGACGCCTTCGCCGTGGAATTCGACGATGGCCTGTCTTTTCTCGAGCCACACGCCACCATCCGCAAGGCCAACAAAATTTCCCCGAAAGCCGTCGTGCAGTCCGTGGAATTGGACGACGATTTGCGGCACGGTTTTTTTGTCCATTACGACAACGGCCAGACCGCCGAAGTCTCATGGGCTTTCATCCGCGAACTGCCGCCCAAGAATTGTCCTCATTGCAAGTGACGGAGGCGCGGCAGCTTCATCGGCTGCAGCCTGCGGGAGCGGGGGATGATACGGCAGGGAAGCCGTTTTAAGACCTGGCAAAAAAATCTGCCGGATCGGTGAGTTTTAATTTTGTCACCGACTTGAAATGTTTTTCGTTGGTGGTGACAATTTCCCGGCAGCCCGCCGTGGCGGCGGCCGCCGCGTGCATCCAATCGTGGATGTTCGCCGAATGGACGTTGCCTTTCGCCGCGAAATCCAATTCCGCCAGGGCTTGTTTCCCGTTCAAGTCCTGAAACTTCATCGCCGCAAAAGTCGCCCGCGCCCCCTCGGCGGCCACCGGCGGCGTGAATTGCACGCGCGTCTTGACCCCCTGCACCGTCACCGTCAGGCCGCGCGTCAAGGTGGCGTAAAACTCGGCCACGGAATGGGCGCGCGTGATTTGTGCCGGGGCCAGCTTCAGCCGCCAGGCCCGGATCAGGGCGGACGTGTCGAGATAGATCATGCGCGAATTTCGGCCAGGGCCTCGTTGATTGCCTGGTCCAGCTCCTCGTCGCTGATGGGCAGCGCGCGGAAGGCGTCGGCGGACATCGTGATGACCGGATAATCCGGCGAGAGACGCGCAATGGTTTTGCCGTGTTCGGTGATCCGCACGCGGTGTCCATTCTGCACGGGGCGAAAAACCTTTTTGGTATTCCGGCTCACTTCGGTCAAGGTGACATTCATGCGGGTAAAATACGCAAAATACACATTTTGGCAAATGGTTTGGGGCAGGCTTCGGTTCGAGCGGAAAACTTTGGGTTGAAATTTCCGCCCTGTCCGGCCAACTTCACCCGGATGGATTTGAACCTGCTCCCCTGCCCGCGCTCGCTGAAACTGTTTGGCGGCACGTTCACGCTGCCGGAACGCCGGCCTCCGGCACGGCTCGAAGGAAAAACTTTTTTTACAACCAAGGAACAAAGGAACAAAGCAGGAGAAAAACTTTGTTCCTTTGTTCCTTGGTTGTTCAACCAACCCGCCGTGCCGGAGGCCGGCGCTCCGCCTGCAAGCGTCCGTGCCGTCCGCAGCAATTCCGCGCCGAATCATCCCGAAGGCTACGCGCTGACCATATCCAAAACTGGAATTGAAATTTCCTTCCGCGAAACCGGCGGTCTGCGCGCGGCCACGGCGACGCTGCGGCAATTGCTGCGCCAATACGGCCGCCGCCTGCCCTGCCTGCGCATCCGCGACTGGCCGGACTTTGCGCGTCGCGGCGTGATGCTCGACATCTCGCGCGGCCGCGTGTCGAAACTGGAAACCCTGCTCGACCTCGCCGAGAAACTTTCCGATTTCAAAATCAACGAGCTGCAACTTTACACCGAGCACACGTTCGCCTACAAAAAATACAAGTCCGTCTGGCAAAGCTGGGGCGCGCTGACCGCCAAGGAAATTCAAATCCTCGACGCGCGCTGCCGCGAACTCGGCATTGACCTCGTGCCGAACCAGAATTCCTTCGGCCACCTGCGCTATTTTCTGGAAGACCCGCGCCTGAAAAAACTCGGCGAACTTTCCGCGCCTTATGAGGCCGAGACAAAAGATTTCCTTCGTCGCCCGACCACGCTGGCCCCGAATCATCCCGGCACGCTGCCTTTTCTGCGCAAGCTCTACGACGAACTGCTCCCGAATTTTTCCAGCGAGTTCTTCAACATCGGAGGCGACGAGACGTGGGACCTTGGCAAAGGCCAGAGCAAAAAACTGTGCGAAGCCAAAGGCAAAGGCCGTGTCTATTTTGACTTTCTTAAAAAAATCCACCGCGAGGTCGCCGGCCGCGACAAGAGGATGATGTTCTGGGGCGACATCATTTTGAAATATCCCAAGCTCCTGCCGGAGCTGGCTTCGCTCGGAACGCCGGTCTCCGACCCGGCGAGTTTGTCGCAATTATCAAAATACGCCAGGTCGGAGACCGGCGCTCCAAGGCTCATCGCGCTGACCTGGGGCTACGAGGCGAATCACCCGTTTGAAAAGGAAGCGGCGCAATTTGCGAAGGCGAAAATTCCGTTTTACGTCTGCCCCGGCACTTCAACCTGGCAAACGCTGATTGGCAAGCACGACAATGCCCTCGCCAATTTGCGCGCCGCCGCCAAGGCTGGCAAAAAATCCGGCGCGCTTGGTTTTCTCAACACCGATTGGGGTGACGGCGGTCATCCGCAGCCGCTGGCCGTGAGCTGGCCATTGTTCGCCGCTGGCGCGGCGTTGGCATGGAATTCAAAAGCCATGGACGAACGTAGCTTGCTCGCCGTCTTGAGCCGCGATGTGTTTGAAGACCCGTCTGGCAAAATTGCCAACGCGGGATTCAAACTTGGTTTTGCACATCAAAAGCTTGGCGTAAAAGCATTGAATGAGACGCCACTCGGCACCGCCATCACCGCACCAAAGCCGGAAGACCGCGAACTGTTTTGCCGGAACGGATTGAAATGGTTTTCCAAAATTCCCGCGCAGAAGATTTTGGCGGTCTTGAAGGACATCAAGAAACAGCGGGCCGTTTTTCAACCCGCCCGGAGCGCCGGCCTCCGGCCCGGCACGGGCCGTAGCCAGACCGAAACGCGCCGGGTCGGAGACCGGCGCTCCACCCTCGTTCAAGAACTCGATCTGGCGGCGCGGATGGCGGAGCAGTCGTGTAAATTTATGCTGTGGCAGCAGGCCGTCGCCGCCGGAGAAACGTCCGAGGCGAAGAAGCTGGCGCGACAAGGCGTCCGCGAATTGCGAAAGCTGGAAAAAGATTTCGATGCCTGCTGGCCGTTGCGGAACAAGGCGACGACGAAGCATTGCTCGCCGTTTTTGCAGTGGCGGATTCAGGAGATGTTGGAGTTCAAGCTTTAGCTTGTTTCTCGCGCGCAAGCTAATGCTTGAACTCCAACCCAGGCGCTCGCGTTGAGTCCGAAGAGGGCGGCGCAGCAGCGCCGCCCTACCAAATTGTGGTAGGGCAGAGCTGCCGCTCTGCCCAATTCTCACCGTCAGCCAGCGCAGCGCGGCTGACGGAACCAGGTCCCGGCAGCCCGAAGCCAGAACTTCGCTGCGCTGGTTCTGGCGGAAAGTTTGGGCGGCGCGGCAGCGCCGCCCTACCTTATTTGGCTTTCACGTCCCACGCGTCGCGCAGGCCGTCGCCGAGAAAATTCAGCGCCAGCAGCGTCGTCACCAGCACGCCGCCGGGGAACACAATCAGCCACCAGTAGATGCGGATAGGGTTGATCTGCGAAACGCCTTCGGCAATCAACGTTCCCCAGCTCGCCATCGGCGGCTGCACGCCCAGGCCGAGATAGCTCAAGAAAGATTCGTAGAGGATGATTGCCGGCATTGTCAGCGCGACGTAGGTGATGGCGACGCCGAAAATGTTCGGGATGATGTGCCGAAACAAAATACGCACCGTGCTGGCGCCCAGCGCGCGGCTCGCCTCCACGAACGCGCGGGAGCGCAGCGACAAAACCTGGCCGCGAATGATGCGCGCCATCGTCAGCCACGAAATCGCGCCCAGCCCCACGAACAGCAGCACGACCCGCAACGCGCCGGCCATGGCGGGCGACTGCTGGACGAGCTGGGATTGCTTGATGATTTCGCCGAGCGTGGTGATGAGGACGATGACGAAAATAATTGAAGGCAGCGCGTAAAGGATGTCCACCAGCCGCATCAAAAAACTGTCCACGCGTCCGCCGACGTAGCCGGCCACCGCGCCCCACAAAACTCCGATGATCAAACTCACAGCCGCACCAACGACGCCGACGAGCAGCGAGATTTGCGCGCCAAACAGTGTGCGCGAAAAAACGTCGCGTCCGTGAACGTCCGTGCCGAACCAGTGTTGCGCGGTCGGCGGTGCGAACTGCCCATCGGAAAGCTGGTCGGGGTTGTGCAGTTTGGCGAAGTCGCCGCCGGAAATTTTCAGCAGGACCGGCCAGGCCAGAATGACCACCAGCACAAACACCAGATACCATGCGCTCAAAACGGCGACGCGGTTTTTTCTGAACCGCCGCCACGCGCGCTGGCCGGGCGAGGCGTGGAGTTGAGAGTTGAGAGTTGAGAGTTGAGAGTCCGAAGCGGCCGCTTCGGCTGTCTTGCTCTCAACTCTCAACTCTGAACTCTCAACTTTCTTGTCATTCATATTTCACGCGCGGGTCGAGCAGGGTGTAGGCGAAGTCCACGGCCAGGTTCAAGCCGATGAGCAGCATGGCGTAGAGCAGCGAGAGGCCGACGACGACGGTGTAATCGCGGTTGAGCGAGCTGTTCACGAGGAACACGCCGATGCCGGGGATTTGAAAAATGTTTTCGATGATGAACGAGCCGGTCAGCAGGTCGGCGAGCATCGGGCCGGCGTAGGAAACGACCGGCAGCAGCGCAATGCGGAGGGCGTGCTTGAGCAGCAGCGCGGTTTCGCCAAGCCCCTTGGCGCGGGCGGCGGTGACAAATTCGGACTGCGCGGCGGTCAACATCCCTTCGCGCAGGATGCGCGCGACCTTGCCGACAAAATAGGAGCCGAGCGCGATGGGCGGCAAAATCATGTGCCACGGAGTTGACCAGAGCGCGACGGGCAGCCATTTCAATTTCATCGCGAAAATTAAAATCAAGGCCGGCGCGACGACGAAGCTGGGAATGCACACCGCCAGCACCGCGAAAAAACTGCCGGTGTAATCGGGCCAGCCGCCACGCCGCGCGGCGGTGAAGAAGCCGACGGGTATCCCAACGCCCAGCGCAAAACAAAATGCCAGTCCGCCGAGCAGCATCGAGACCGGCAGCCCCTGCGCGATGAGGTCGTTGACGGTGTGGTTGCGGTATTTGAGCGAGACGCCGAAGTCGCCGTGCAGCAGGTCGCCGAGGTAGCGGCCGTATTGTTTCCAGACGGGTTCGTCGAGATGGTATCTGGCCTTGAGGCTGCGCTCGATCTCCGGCGAGGCGGGCTTGCGGTCGCTGTCGAACGGGCCGCCCGGCGCGAGGTGAACCAGAAAAAATGCCAGCGCGCTGATGACGAGCAGCAGCGGGATCGCAAACAAAATGCGGCGGACAAAATACATTTACGGCCTGGCCTTGATTTTTCGGATGCTCCGCAACGGATGGTTGTCGAGCACGTTTTCCCAGATGCCCGAAATCTTGTTGGTGTCGAAATAATTTATGCCGACGTAAATGTAAAGCGGGACGATGGGCAGCCCGTCGCGGATCAAGATGGTTTCCGCCTGCTGAAACAGTTTTTCGCGTTGTGCCAGGTCGGCTTCCTCGTTCGCCGCGCGGAGCAGTTCGTCATAGCGCGGGTTGCTCCAGCCGGTCTCGTTGTTGCCGCCACCGGTGACGAACATGCCGAGGAAGGTGTTCGCATCGTTGTAATCACCGATCCAACTGGACTTCGAGAGCGTGTAATCGAGGCGCGACTGCATGCCCCAGAAAATTTGCGTCTCGACCTGGCGCAGTTCCATCGTGATGCCCAGTTCGTCGCGCCACATCTGCTGCAGTTCGATGGCGATGTTCTCGTGGATTTTTCCACCGCCACCGGCAGCGGCGTTGAACAGGTATTCAAAGCGCGGAAAATCTTTGCCGCCGGGATAGCCGGCCTCGGCGAGCAGTTTGCGCGCGAGTCCGGGGTCGTGGCCGAGGCCGTCGGGTGAATGATAATTCGCCGTGCCCGTCGGGACGAAATGCGACGTGGTCATTTCGCCGGCCCGGGTGATTTTTTTTACGATGCGCTCCTTGTCCACCGCCAGCGCGAGCGCCTGCCGGACGCGCGGGTCGTCGAACGGTTTGCGCGTGACGTTGAAGCGGACGAAGTAGGTGCCGAGATAGCTGAAGGTGTGAAAATCCGGGCGCTGGAGCAGCACGTCCACCAGCTCGGACGGGATAAGCTCCTTGTCCCAGACGATGTCCACCTGGCCGCGTTCGTAAAGGTTCAACGCGGTGTTCGGCGAGCCGACCGGCAGGATGTCAATGATCTCCGACTCCGTGTTCGCCGCGTCCCAGTAGCGCGGATTTTTTTTGAGACGGATCTTGTCGTTGAGCCGCCACGCGGCAAGTTCGTAGGCGCCGCTCACGGGCAAAGGCCGCGCCATCAGCCAGTGGTCGCCGTATTTTTCAATCGTCTGGCGCGGCACCACCGCGAGCGTCTGGAACGCGCACAGGTCCAGAAAAAATGCCGTCGGCGAATTCAGCTCGGCGCGCACGGTGAATGCATCCGGCGCGCTGACGCCCACGAGCGCGGCGTTGGTGATCTTGCCGGTGTTGAAATCCTCGCCGTTCTTCAGGTAATAAAGTTGTTCCGCATAGCGCGAAGCCGTCTTCGGATCGAGCGCGCGCAGCCAGGAATAAACCACGTCCGCCGAGGTGATCGGCTCGCCGGTGGACCAGAGCAGATTGGTGCGGAGATGAAACGTGTAGATTTTTCCGTCCGGCGAAATGTCCCAGCTTTCCGCGAGACCGGGAACGGCGCGCGCATCCACCGGTTCCAGCCGCGTCAAACCCTCGAACAATCCCGACACGATCCGCATGTCCGCCTGGGCGACGATGACCGCGGGGTCGAGCGATTCCGGTTCGACGTTGTTGATGATGGTGAGGTCCGCCGGCGGCTCGTGCCGCGCACAGCCGGTCATCAACACGCCCGCCAGCAGGCAAAAAGCAAAACGCGCCCGTCGGAAAATCCGGCGGACGCGTCTGGTGAAAGTCATCGGTTATTTTGCGGCGTTGGTGGTCGCGGGAACATTCGGGGCCTCGACCGGAATCGAAACGAGCGGGTTCTTCACCGGCGGCGGCGTCTGGGCGGCCGGCGGCGGCGTGGGCGTCTGCATTTGTTTCTGCTGAACCTGCTTGGCGAAGTCCGACGTATCCGTGCTGCTGTGGACCTTGTCCTGCGCATAGCCGAGCAGCAGCGCCAGCACCAGAAAAACCACCGTCAACCATTTGGTGATCTTGGTCAGGGCGTTGCCGGAACCCGCGCCGAAGAGCGCGTCCGCCGCGCCGCCGCCGAAGGCCAGGCCTGCGCCTGCGTCCTTCTTGGGCAGTTGCACCAGCACCAGCAGGATCAACATCAGACAGATGATGATCAGAACAAATGTAAATAAGCCGACAAGAAACGTCATAGTGTTTGTATGTTAAATGGAATTTTTGATGATGTCAGCAAAACTTCTTGCCTCAAGTGAGGCGCCGCCGACCAGCGCGCCGTCCACGTCCGGCTGGCTCATCAGCTCGTTGGCGTTCGCCGGCTTCACGCTGCCGCCGTATTGGATGCGGACTTTTTTCGCGGTGGCGTCGTCGAAAATTTTCGCGAGCAGCGCGCGGATGAACGCGTGTGCGTCCTGCGCCTGCTGCGTGGTCGCCGTCTTGCCCGTGCCGATGGCCCAGACGGGTTCGTAGGCGACGACGGTTTCCACCATCTGGTCCTTGGTCAAACCGGCGAGGCTGCCGCGCACCTGCGTGTCCAAAACTTTTTCCATCAGGCCGCCTTCGCGTTCGGCGAGCGTTTCGCCCACGCAGACAATCGGCTTGAGCGAGGCCGCGTGCGCCGCCGCCGCCTTCTTGGCGATGAGCGCGTCGGCTTCCTTCTGAAACTGGCGGCGTTCGCTGTGGCCGAGGATGACGTAGCGCACGGAAAATTCCTTGAGCATCCCCGCGCAGGTCTCGCCGGTGAACGCGCCGAAATTGTTCTCGCTCATGTTCTGCGCGCCGAGGCGGAGGTTGGAATCCATGATCGCCTTGGACACTTCGCTCAACGCCGTGAACGGCGGGCAGACGACGACGTCCACTTCCTTCACGTTCATGAGGTCGCGCTTGAGGTCTTCGACGAGCGTGAGCGCCTCGGCGACGGTCTTGTTCATCTTCCAGTTGCCCGCAATGATCAGTTTACGTTCTTTGTTCATGTTTCAAAAAATTTAACGCAAAGACGCCAAGGTTCAAAGGCGCAAAGCTTTTACAAACCGTTCACCACCCGGTGAATTCCATTCTTCACATATCGCTCACCGAAATTGATGACCAATCCCAGCTTCAGTCCGGTCAGCCGCAGATAGGTCAACATCTGTGCCTCAAAAATCGGATTCCATTCTGTCACCGCTTTGTTATCAATCAAAACCAGCCCATTCACTTTTAAATCTAAGCGCAACGGAACACCGAGCGTTTTGCCCTTATAGACAATGGGAACTAGCAGTTGCCGTTCAACTTTCATTCCCCGCGCGGTCAGCTCTTCAACCAACGCCTCTTCATAAACTGACTCCAGCAAACCCGGACCGCCCAGCACCCGATGAACTTCGATCGCACTGTCCACAATGACCTTGCTGATTTCGTTCTCATTCATAATCAATCAACGCTGTTTTTTAACGCAAAGTCGCCAAGGTGCAAAGGCGCAGGGAAAATCCTGTTATTCATCTTTGCGTCTTCGGGTCTTTGCGCCTTTGCGTTAAATTTATTTCTCCGACAACGCCGCCACGCCGGGCAATACCGCGCCTTCCAAAAATTCCAAGCTCGCGCCGCCGCCGGTGCTCATGAAGGTCACCTGGTCACCGAGGCCGGCCTGGTTGATCGCCTTCACGCTGTCGCCGCCGCCGATGATGCTCTTCGCGCCGTGCTTTTGCGTGGCGTCCACCACGGCCTGCGCCACGGCATTCGTGCCGGCGGCAAACCGCGCATCCTCGAACATGCCCATCGGGCCGTTCCACAAAATCGTTTTCGCGCTCTGGATGATTTTGACGTAGTTCGACGTGGTTTCCGGCCCAATGCTAAAACCTTCCGCGTCGTCGGGAATGTCGCCGCTCACCGTGCGGATGTTCGTGAGGTCATACACCGGCTTGCCTTTTTTGTTCAGCTTGCCCGAATCCACCGGCGTCGCGATGATCGTGTCCGTCGGCAGTTGAAAATTCACTTTCAGCTTCTTCGCCTTTTCTTCCGCCGCGAGCGCGGTGCCTTTGTGATCCGGCTCGATGAGCGATTTGCCGGTCTTCACGCCGTGCGCCAGCTTGAACGTGTAAGCCATCGCCCCGCCGATGAGAATCGTGTCCGCTTTTTCGAGCAGCCGGTCAATGACCTTGATCTTGTCGGAAACTTTCGCGCCGCCGAGGATGACCACGAACGGACGCGCCGGGTTTTCCAGCTCGTCACCGAGAAATTTCAATTCGCGTTCCATCAACAAACCGGCCGCCGCCTTGCCGCCGCGCTTGGTGATCGCGCGCGCGATGCCTTCCGTCGAAGCGTGGGCGCGATGCGCCGCACCGAATGCGTCGTTCACATAAACGTCCGCGAGCTTGGCGAGGTCTTCGGAAAACACGGGGCAGTTGATTTCTTCCTTGTCGTGATAACGGACATTTTCGAGCAGCGCCACGTCACCGTCCTTCATCGCCGCAACCACCTTCTCCGCGTGTTCGCCGATGCAGTCGTCCGCAAACGCGACGTGTCTGCCGAGCAGTTCGTGTAATTTGAAGGCGACCGGACGCAGCGACATCGAAGGCTCACGCTTGCCCTTCGGACGACCGAGATGCGCGGCGAGGATGACCTTCGCGCCGCGTTCGATGAGCAATTTCAAGGTCGGCAGCGTCTCGGTGATGCGCGTGGTGTCGTTGATGACCATCTGGCCGTCCTTTTCCTCCATCGGCACATTGTAATCCACGCGCATGAAAACGCGCTTGCCACGAACATCGAGGTCTCGAACAGTAAGTTTGGCCATATAAAAAATTTTGCCTTTGTCCGCCGGACAAAGGGCGACGAGGTTAGCAGATGACCTCTGCCAGTAAAGTGAATTCAAAAATGGAAACGGGCATGCGCACGGCGCTAGCTCGGAGCATCGCATCCATCGCAAAGGTTTGCCGCCGTCGAATTGCAGGTTGCCCGCCAGCAGGGGAACTGAGGGTGATACATGTCGAACCCTGATTACACTGAAGCTACAAGCTGCGGGTTGGGAAAACGACCCTCACTCATTCAGCGCCGGATCGTGTCCGAGTTGGACGCGCTGAAGTATCTGCGACTGCCGCCGAATTGGATTCGTTGCTTCCCGCCATTCTGGATCGCGCCTTCAAGAGAGAATTGCAAGCACATCACGGCGCGGGCGTGCGCGCCACCACCGCATCGCCTTCATAGGTGCCGTAAATGAACCGGGTGGCGTCGGGCGACCAGGCAACCGGCGAGGTGACGCCGAGGCTCGTGTGCGCGTCATACATCTGGCGCAGTGACCCGTCGGCGACGCGCCAGAAACGGATGACACCGTTCTGATCCCAGAGTCCGTCGGCGTCCACAAATGGCAGGTAACCCGTCGTGACCAGACGCGTCCCATCCGGCGTGAAGCGGAGCGCGGTGACACCTTCTTCGGGGGCGGCTCCGGCAAAACGCATCAGCACAACACCGTCAGAAATGCGCCACAATGTTGTTTGGTTGGGGGCCGGGGCCCAGGCTGCAATGCGCGTGCTGTCCGGCGTGAAGGCCACGGGCGTGAAACTTTGCGCCGGCCCGCCAGCGAGAACCCGGACGGTCGAGCCGTCGGTGCGCCGCTGAATCTTGATGCTGGCCCGGTTCGCGGCGGATTGATAAGCGCCGTTTGGCGAGAAGTTAAACGTCGT
>JAYVCM010000363.1:0-15030 GCA_043749955.1 Limisphaerales bacterium
GACAACGGCTGGGGCGAACGCTGCAACACCTACGACGATCCGGTTTTCAAAGGTCAGGGCCCGAGCACCGCATCACAAACCGCGTGGGCCGTCATGGGCCTCTGCGCGTTTGATGATCCGGAAAATCCCGCGCTCAAACGCGGCATCGAATTTTTATGCCGCACCCAAAATCCAGACGGCTCATGGACGGAACACGAAACGACCGGCACCGGCTTCCCGAAAGTTTTCTATCTCAAATACGACATCTATCGCAACGCCTGGCCGCTGCTCGCACTGGCGACTTACACACAAATCTGCAAACGCGCCGCCGCCAAGAAGAACGGCGCGTAGAAATAATTCGCGCCCACTAAAATGCAGGCCGCTACAATCATTGGTAGGGCGGCGCTGCCGCGCCGCCCAAACTTCCCGCCTGAACGAGCGCAGCAAAGTTCGGGCTTCGGCTTGACACGTTCTGATTCCGTCAACCTCGCTGCGTTGGTTGACGGCGAGGATGGGCAGAGCGGCAGCTCTGCCCTACCACTTCCGGTAGGGCGGCGTTGCCGCGCCGCCGGAATCTATCCACAGGTCTGAGCTGAAAATTCTTTTGTCCGGGGAATCCAGCCGCTAGCCTTGCGGCGAAAGTTGAAATGTTCATGGGCTGGCTGCATAAAAAAATTCTCCGTCCCCTGCTCTTCCAAAAAGACGCGGAACGCTCGCACAATTTCGTCGTCACCCAGCTTGGCCGCGTGAGCCGAATCCCGTTTGCCTGCGCTGCCATTGAAAAAATTTATGGCTCGCCGGAACTGCCCACGGAAGTTTTCGGCTTGAAATTTCCCAATCCCGTCGGCCTCGCCGCCGGCATGGACAAACACGCCGCCGCCGTGCCCGGCTGGGCCGCGCTGGGTTTTGGTTTTTGCGAACTCGGCGGCGTGACGTGGCACGCGCAAGACGGCAATCCCAAGCCACGGATGTTCCGCGCCGTCGCCGACGAAGCCGTCATCAACCGCATGGGCTTTAATAATTCCGGCGCGGAAGCAGTGGCGCAAAAACTTGCGGAATGGAAAAGACTTGGCCGCTGGCCGAATCATCCCGTCGGCATCAACCTCGGCAAATCTAAAATCACGCCGCTGGAAAAGGCGGCGGACGATTACGCGAATTCGTTTCGGGTCTTGCGCGATCTCGCGGATTTTTTTGTCGTCAACGTCAGCTCGCCCAACACGCCGAACTTGCGGCAGCTCCAGGATAAAGCCGCGCTGGACGAAATTCTGGCGGCGATTCAGGAACTGCAGCCGCGTGATGCGTGCTCCGTGATGCGTGAAAAGCAAGACGCCGCACCACGCATCACGCAACACGCATCAAAACCAATTCTGGTAAAAGTGGCGCCCGATTTATCCTTCGACGCACTCGACGAAATTCTCGAACTCGTCGGGCCGCGCAATCTCGCCGGCATCGTGGCGACCAACACGACCATCACCCGCCCGGAGACCAGCGACGCCACGCTGAAAAAAATTTACGCCGAGACCGGTGGCTTGAGCGGACGACCGCTGCGCGCCCGCAGCACGGACATCATCCGGCATCTTTACAAACAGACGAACGGCAAGCTGCCGATCATCGGCGTCGGCGGAATTTTTACGGCGGACGACGCGTGGGAAAAAATCACGGCGGGCGCGTCGCTGATCCAGTGCTACACCGGCCTGGTTTATGAAGGCCCCGGCCTCGCCAGAAAAATTGTGACCGGCCTGGCAGAACGCGTGAAAACAGCCCGCATAAAAAATTTGTCGGAAGCCGTCGGTTCATCTAATTGACCATCATGTTTGAGCATCACAGCAAACCTTTGTTGCCGCGCAAGGTCTATTATCTGCGCCTCGTGCGCAACGCGGGCATGGGCGTGGCTTTCATCGCGGGCGCGCTCGGCATCGGGATGATCGGCTATCACGGTTTTGAAAAAATGCCGTGGGTGGATGCGTTCGTGAATGCGGCGATGATTCTTTCCGGCATGGGGCCGGTCGCGACGCTGCAAACGGAAGGCGGGAAAATTTTCGCCGGCTGTTACGCGCTCTTCAGCGGCATCGCCCTGATCACCATCATGGGCATCATCTTCGCGCCGGTCGTGCATCGGTTCCTGCACAAGTTCCATTTGCAGGATGAGGACCGGGGCGGGAAGAACAAATAGTTTGCGGCGGCACGGCACCGGAGCGCGGCTGTGTGCGGGCGTGGGGGCACCAGTCCCGCTCGGAGCGGGATCGCCGGGCCACACGTGCTGCGGCTGGTCGAGGGCGACACCGCCGCGCTCCGAAACGGCCGGTTCATGGGGAGGGAGTGGAAATTCAAGAACCGTGTCCAACTGCGTCCGTTTGGAGTTCCGTCCCGCTCTGCGGGACGCTTCGGCAGCAGCACCAACCCAGGCCGTCCCGCAGAGCGGGACGGAACTCCAAACCAAACGCCGCTGCCCTCGGGGGGCAGTGTCAAGATGCGTCCGATTAAAAATTCCGGCCACGCTTTAACTCGACAACCGGCGGCGCGTGCGGCACAGTTTTCGCGCCAGGGCCTGTGGAGTGTGGACTTACGAATCCCGCCAGAGCCGGAAGGCAGCAACGGTAGTTTGCTTTGCAATTGCCGCAGTCACCCTGGCACATCTTCATTTACGATTTATGATTTTCGATTTACGATTGCCCGCGCAATTGCAAGCGACGCGTCAATCGTAAATCCGAAATCGTAAATCAAAATGTCCTATCAAGTCATAGCGCGCAAATACCGCCCGCAGCGTTTCGCCGACGTCGTCGGGCAGGAGCACGTCACGCAGACGCTCGCCAACGCCATCGCCCAGAAACGCATCGCCCACGCGTATCTTTTTTGCGGGCCGCGCGGCACCGGCAAGACCACCATCGCCCGCATCTTCGCCAAGGCGCTCAACTGCACCGGCGGGCCGAAGATTGATTTTGACGACAGCGACACGCAGGTTCAGGAGATCACTGATGGTCGTTCGCTCGACGTTTTGGAAATTGACGGCGCGAGCAACAACGGCGTCGAGCAGGTGCGCGAACTGCGCGAGACCTGCAAATACGCGCCCGCCAATTCGGCGTTCAAGATCTACATCATTGACGAAGTTCACATGCTCTCGACGGCAGCGTTCAACGCGCTGCTGAAAACGTTGGAGGAGCCGCCCGCGCACGTGAAGTTCATGTTTGCGACGACCGACCCGGAAAAAGTCCTGCCGACGATCCTCTCGCGCTGCCAGCGTTTTGATCTGCGCCGGATTCCGTCCGCGCTCATCACGAAGCATCTCGCGGAAATCGCGGGGAAAGAAAAGGTCACGATTGACGCCGCCGCGTTGCACGCCATCGCGCGCGGCGCCGACGGCGGGATGCGCGACGCGGAATCCACGCTGGACCAGCTCATCAGTTTTTGCGGCGACAAGATCGAGGAAACCGACGTGCTTTCGATGTTCGGCCTCGCGGCGCAAAACCAGATTCTCACCTTGAGCCGCGCCGTTCTCGCCGGGGAAATTTCCACCGCGCTCACGCAACTGGACGAACTCGCGCGCGGCGGCAAAGACCTTGGCCGTCTGCTCGGCGATTTGTTGAACCATTTCCGCAACCTGCTGATTTACCAGGTTTCCAAAGGCGATTTGAAACTGCTCGAAGCGTCCGAGGCCGAGGTGTCCGCGCTCAAGGAACAGGCTTCCCTCGCCAGCACCGACGGCTTCACGCGCATCCTCGAAGTTTTTGCCGACGCCGAACTGCGGCTGCGCGATGCCGCGTCCAAAAAAATTCTCCTCGAAGTCTCGCTGCTCCGCGCCATCGAAGCGCGCAGCGCCTTGTCGCTTGATGCCGTGCTCAAACAGCTCAACCAGTTGCGAAGCAGTGGGACAGGCGTCTCGCCTGTCCAGTCCGTGCAGCCCGCGCTCATCACGACGGAACGCCGGCCTCCGGCCCGGCTCGAACCACAACCAACAGCGACTCCTGCCGTTCATCAACGTGCCGGGTCGGAGACCGGCGCTCCTGCCGCACCGAAGACAACCACTCTCGTTGTTGCCGCCGCTCCCGGCGATCTGGCCGGACTGTGGACGAGCTTGATTGACGCCATTGGCCGCGTGAGCCCGTTCACGCGCGGCTACTTGATTGACGCGCATCCGGTCTCGTTCGAGAAAAATGTTTTGACCATTGGCTTCGACCCGGAATTTGCCGATCACCTTGGTCTGGTGGACAACTCGCGCAACCACACGCTGCTTGCGACCAAGCTCGGCGAACTCGGCCACCACAACGCGATGATCAAATTCATCAAGGCCGAATCGCCCGCCGGTTGGGATCGCAAGTCCGTCGCCACACCGACGCCTGCGGAACGCCGAGCACCGTCTCGGCCAGAACCAGGTTCAGCCCCGACCACTCCCCAACGTGCCGAGACGGTGCTCGGCGCTCCGAACGCCGCCGCGCCAACTCCTGCCCCTGACAAGAAAACCGCGCCGGTTGCCTTCAACAAAGACGAATTCAAAAACGACCCGCTCATCAAAAAGGCGCTGGAAATTTTCAAAGGCACCATCGTCGAAGTCCGCGCCTGATTTCCCTCTCAACTCTCAACTAAAAACTATCAACTCATAATATGTCTCTTGGAAAACTCATGAAGCAGGCTGCAAAAATGCAGCAGCAAATGGAACAGATTCAAGCCAGCCTCGCCACGCGCACGGTCGAAGCGACCAGCGGTGGCGGTGCCGTCAAGGTCGTCGCGAAATGCGATGGCTCGCTGGCGTCCATCAAGATTGACCCGCAGGCGTTGAATCCGGCCGACGCGCAGCTCGTCGAGGACATGATTCTCACCGCCGCGAACCAGGCGCTCACGCAGGCCAAGGACATTTCCAACGCCGAGATGGGCAAGGCCACGGCGGGATTCAGCCTGCCGGGGATGTGAGGGGAAATGACGAATGACGAATGACGGAAAAACACCGAATGTCCGACACCATAATCACCAAGCCCAACACAGAGGATTCGTCATTCGGACTTGGTGATTCATTCGTCATTCGTCATTCGGATTTCGTCATTCCCCAGCCATGATTCCCGAACCCATCACCGCCCTGACCGCCGCCTTGAGCAAGCTGCCCGGCATCGGGCCGCGCTCGGCGGAACGCGTCGCGCTGCATCTCGTGCAGGCGGATTCGGCGGCGGTGAAGCATCTCGCGGAAACCATTCTTACCGCACGCGAACGCATCCGCTTCTGCGAAACCTGCGGCGCGCTCACGGAAAAATCCCCCTGCTCCATCTGCACCGATTCGCGGCGCGATGCCTCGCTCGTCTGCGTGGTGGAACGCGCCGTGGACATTTTGAGCGTGGAAAAATCCGGCAACTTTCGCGGGAAGTTTCATGTCCTCGGCGGAAAAATTTCGCCGCTCGACGGCGTGGAGCCGGATGATTTGAAAATTTCAGATTTGGAAAAGCGTCTGGCGGGCGAGCCAGTCAAGGAAATCATCATCGCGCTCGGCACGGACGTGGAAGGCGATGCCACCAGCAATTATCTCGCGAAGCGGCTGATGCGCACCGGACTAAAAATCTCCCGCATCGGCTTCGGCCTGCCCGCCGGCAGCGGACTGGAATTCGCGGATGAACTCACCCTCAACCGCGCGCTGGAAGGCCGCCGGGAAATGAATTGATGGCCACGAACAGGCACAAAAGGCGCAAAATGAAAACCGCGCTGGATTTCCAGGAAATATTTTTTGTGCCCTTTGTGCCTTTTTGTGGCCATGAAATCTGAAGCGATTATTTTCGATCTCGGCAAGGTGCTGGTGGATTTTGATTATTCCATCGCCGCGCAGAAGGTGGCCGCGCGCAGTTCCAAATCGCCGCAAGATCTGCACGCGTTTCTCGGCAGCTCGCCGCTGCTCGTGGAATACGAATCCGGCCGGCTCACGCGCCAGACGTTTTACGACGCCATCTCCGGGGCCATCGGTTTTCGGGGCGACCTCGCGGAATTCGGCGGCTACTTCGCGGACATTTTCACCGAGATGCCGGGGACGATTGCGTTGCACGCGGAACTGCGGCGGCGCGGTTTCCAGACCTACATTTTCTCGAACACCAACGACCTGGCCATTGAGCACATCCGCCGTGATTTTCCATTCTTCGCAAATTTTGACGGCTACATTTTTTCCTACGAAGTCGGCGGCCTGAAACCGCAACCGGAAATCTACGCGGCGATGGAAGCCATGACCGGCAAACGTGGCGCGGACTTGATCTACATTGATGACCGCGCGGAAAACATCGAGGCCGGTCGGGCGCGCGGCTGGCGGGCGATCCTCCACGAATCGCCGGAGAAAACGCGGCAGGCGCTCATTGGTTTTGGCATTCTTTGAAAGCGACAGGATCGCCATGCGCCCCCAGCCTCGCGGAGCGTCTGGACTGCGGTCGCTTCAGCGCCGCTCTCGTGCGGGTGAAAGCTTGCGAACCTTCAATCATCACAGTGCGGACGAAAAGCGGCGCTGAAGCAGCCGCAGTCCAGACGCTTCGCGAGCTTTGTAAGCGCCCGCCATTCGAGAAAATCCCAGCAAGCGCGTGCTTCACCAGTGCTTTTGCAACCGGCATAAATAAATTATTTTCCTGCGCGCTTGCGTTCGGTTCGGCGCAACTTAAACTCCGCGCCCGATGGTGAACCTCCACACGCTCAACCCGCAGCAACGCCTGGCCGCCGAGACGATCAAAGGCCCGGTGCTGATCCTCGCGGGCGCGGGCACGGGCAAGACCCGCGTCATCACCTTCCGCATCGCGCACATGGTGGATCGCGGCATCGCGCCGGGCAACATCCTCGGCGTCACGTTCACCAACAAGGCCGCCCGCGAAATGCAGGAACGCGTCAACAAGCTGCTGCCGAAGCGGAAGTCCGAAGACAAAAAGAATCGCCCCACCATCTGCACGTTCCATTCGTTGTGCGTGCGGATTTTGCGGCTGCACATTGACAAGCTGGGCTACAAAAAGAATTTCGTCATCTACGACGCCTCGGAGCAGCTGGCGGCGGTGAAGAAAATCCTCTCCGGCATTTCCGCGAAGGGCGAGAAGACCGATCCCGGCGCGATTCTGGCGCTGTTGAGCAAGTTCAAGAACGGCGGCGAAAATGCGTCCGCGTTTGTGGATCCGAGCGTCCGCGCGCTGGCGCAGCACATCGCCAAGCGTTACGAAACCGCCCTGCACGCCTGCAACGCCGTGGACTTTGATGATCTGATCCTGCTCACGCTGCGCCTGTTCAAGGAGCATCCCGACGCATTGGCAGCCTGCCGCACAAAATATCGCTACGTCATGGTGGACGAATACCAGGACACGAACGCCGCGCAGTTCCAGCTTGTCCACCTGCTCACGTTGGAGCATCGGAACCTGTGTGTGGTCGGCGACGATGACCAGAGCATCTACGGCTGGCGCGGCGCGGAGGTGGCCAACCTGCTGAACATGGAAAAACATTTTCCCGACATCCGGGTCGTCAAGCTGGAGCAAAATTATCGCAGCACCTCGACCATTCTCAACGCCGCGAACGCCATCATCAAAAACAACGTGCGGCGGCGCGGCAAATCGCTGTGGTCAAACAAAGGCGACGGCACGAAAATCCAGTTGCAGACCTACGAACACGACGAGGACGAGGCGCGCGAAGTCGTGGCGCAGATTGAGTTCAAGCGGCTCGCGCACAAGATCCCTTGGCAGGACAGCGCGATTCTGTTTCGCACGAACCAGCAGTCGCGTCCGCTGGAAACGGCGTTGCGCGCCGCCAGCGTGCGTTATCATCTGATCGGCGGACAAAGTTTTTTCGACCGGCGCGAGATCAAGGATTTCATCGCGTATCTGAAAATGTTTTTGAATCCGCACGACGACATCAGCCTGCTGCGCATCGCGAACGTTCCGGCACGCGGCTTGAGCGATGTGACGATGGAACGGCTGCTGGGCGCAAGCCATGAGCGCAAATGCTCCGTCTTCACCGCGATGAAAAATCCGCTGGTGACGACGACGTTTCTGACCAACACGCGCAAGAGCATCGAGGCGTTCGTGGAATTCATCGAGCAGACAAAGGCGCAGTTGGAACGCCGAGCACCGTCTCGGCCAGAACCTGCAAACACATCCCGACTTGCCGAGACGGTGCTCGGCGCTCCCAATTCCCTGCCGGCGTGGGCGGAAGATTTTCTCAACGCGGCCGGTTACTTCGCGGAACTGCGCCGTTCGGAAAAAGATCCCGAGGTGGCCGAGAGCCGCATCCGCAACCTGCGGGAGCTGGTCGCGACGATGCACGGCGGTGCGGCCACGCTCGCGGAACAGTTGGACGATTTTCTGGAGAACATCACGCTCGACAGCGACCGCGAGGAGGAAAAGGAAAACACCGCCGACGCCGTGACGCTCATCACGATGCACTCGTGCAAGGGACTGGAATTTCCGCACGTGTTCGTGGTCGGGCTGGAAGACGGCCTGCTGCCGCACGCGCGCTCGAAAGTCGAAGGCACGCTGGACGAGGAGCGGCGGCTGTTCTACGTCGCGGTGACGCGCGCGATGCTGACGCTGACGATCAGCCATTGCGGTGGCCGCAAGAAATACGGCCAGTTGCTGCCCTGCCAGCCGTCGCCATTTTTGAAGGAGCTGCCGGAGGAGCTAGTGGAACATTCGGATTCCAAAACCAAAATCCCCGTCGCGGCGGACTCCGGAAAAAATCTTTTTGCCGCGATGCGCGAGGCGATTGGGTGACCAACGCGGTTTAACCTGCGGCGGGATTGGCCGGACGGGCTGCCGGGATAACGAAAACGCGCGCTGGCCGTCCCCCCCTGAACCGGAGCGCGGCTGTGTGCGGGCGCGGGGGCACCAGCCGCAGCAACGTCGCCGAGCCACACGCGCTGCGGCTGGTCGAGGACGACACAGCCGCGCTCCGAAACTGGGAAACATCCAACAACCAACATCGAACATCCAATGGCTGGGCCATCGCGTCCGTCAGTTGGATGTTGAAAGTTGAATGTTGAATGTTCGATGTTTCCTTTTCAGCCGGTTAGCCCTCACCTCACCCCGGCCCTCTCCCCTCCCATCCGATGGGAGCGGAGAGGGAGAAACGTTCGCCGTTTTTTTGAAAATTGGCGCAATCAAACTGCTTGGACGATTCACAAAACGCATCACCGCGATTGACAGCGCGGTTTTATTTTCGGAAATTCAGCGACCCATTTTATCACCGACATGAGCCAAAAAACCATTTCCACCGAATCGCTGCAACAAGTAGGCCGCACTTTCCCGCCGTCGCCGGAAGTGGTGCAGCACGCACTGATCAATTCCTCGCAATACGACGCCATGTATGCCCGCTCCCTCCGCGAGCCGGACAAGTTTTGGATGGAGCAGGCGCAGTCGCTGGAATGGTTCAAGCCGCCGACCGTCGCGCGCCAGTTCGACTGGAACTCGGACGCGCGGAAAATCCAGCACACGTTTTTCGAGGACGGCCAGCTCAACGTCACGACGAATTGTTTGGACCGCCATCTCAAGACGCGCGGCAATCAGACCGCCATCATCTGGCAGGGCGAACCGGAGGAGGACGTCAAAAAAATCTCCTACGCGGAGTTGCACGCGGACGTCTGCAAGTTTGCGAACGTATTGAAATCGCTCGGCATCCAGAAGGGCGACCGCGTGGCGATCTATATGCCGATGATTCCCGAAGCCGCCGTGGCCATGCTCGGCTGCGCGCGCATCGGCGCGATTCATTCGGTGGTGTTCGGCGGGTTCAGCGCAGATTCGCTCGCGGGACGCATCAACGATTCCGAATGTAAACTGCTCATCACGGCGAATGTTTCTTTGCGCGCGGGAAAATCTCTCCAGCTCAAGGCGCTCGCGGACAATGCGCTTCAACACACGCCGAGCATCCAGAATGTCATCGTCGTCAAACGCAACGACGAGCCGTGCAGCCTCACCGCCGGTCGCGATGTCTGGTATCACGATTTGATGGCGAAGGCTTCGGCAGATTGTCCGGCGGAGAAGATGAACGCCGAAGATTATCTCTTTATCCTCTACACGTCCGGCTCGACGGGCAAACCCAAGGGCGTCGTCCACAGCACGGCGGGCTATCTGCTCTGGTGTGCGCTGACGCACAAATACGTTTTCGACATCCACGAGGGCGACGTTTTTTACTGCACCGCCGACATCGGCTGGGTCACCGGCCACAGCTACGTCGTTTATGGCCCGCTCTGCAACGGCGGCACCACGCTGATGTTCGAGGGCGTGCCGACTTTTCCCGACGCGGGACGCTTCTGGAAAATCGTCGAGAAATTCAAGGTGAATTCCTTCTACACCGCGCCGACGGCCATCCGCGCGCTCATCCGGCTCGGCGATGAATGGCCGGCCAAATACGACATGAGTTCGTTGCGTGTCCTCGGCACCGTCGGCGAACCGATCAATCCCGAAGCGTGGATGAGGTATCACCGGCACATCGGCAAGGAACGTTGTCCCATCGTGGACACCTGGTGGCAGACCGAGACGGGCGGACATCTCATCACCCACCTGCCCGGCGCGCACACGCTCAAACCCGGCAGTGCAGGCCGCGCATTTTTTGGCGTCGAACCGGTCGTGTTGCGCGACGACGGCACCGAATGTAAACCAAACGAAGGCGGCAAGCTGTGCATCAAAACTCCGTGGCCCGGCATCATGCGCACGACGTGGGGTGACCATGACCGTTTCATCAACACCTATTTTGCGACGTTCAAGAACATGTATTTCACCGGCGACGGCTGCCGCGTGGATGCCGACGGCGATTACTGGCTGCTCGGCCGCGTGGACGACGTGGTGAACGTCTCCGGCCATCGCATCGGCACGGCGGAAGTCGAGAGCGCACTGGTAAGCCATCCGAAAGTCGCCGAGGCCGCCGTCGCGCCCATGCCGCACGACATCAAAGGCCAGGCGCTCTACGCGTTCGTGACGTTGAAAGACGGCATCCATGAAAGCGACGAATTGAAAAAGGAACTCGCGAACCATGTCCGCAAAGAAATCGGCGCGATTGCCGTGCCGGATAAAATTCAATTCGCGCCCGGCCTGCCGAAGACGCGTTCGGGAAAAATCATGCGCCGCATCCTGCGCAAAATCGCCGAGAACCAGACGGACCAGATCGGCGACATCTCCACGCTGGCTGATCCGCAGGTGGTCGAGGCGTTGGTGAAGGGGAAGCAGTAAACAATATGATCAAAGAACTCGACAGCGTGGTGTTGACGACCGACTTGCCGGAGCATGGCCTGGCCAAGGACGACATCGGCACGGTCGTGCTCGTTCACAAGGGCGGCAAAGGCTGCACCGTCGAATTCATGACCCTCGCCGGCAAAACGCTTGCCGTCGTCACGCTGCTGGCGGATCAAATCCGGCAGATTGCCAAGGACGAAATCGCCCACGCCCGCCATGTGGCCGTGGCGACCTGATAAATCCAGTTCGCGCCCGGCCTTCGGTAGCCAATAATTTCCTTTCGCCCGCCGCCATTTGCCCGTTCAATTTGCGCCCATGTCGCACGAATACGTCCTCAAGCCGTTCACGCCGGAGATCCGGCTGAACATTGACTACGCGCGCGAACTCAACGAGCAGCAGCTTGCCGCCGTCACCGCGCCGCCCGGCCCGGCGCTCGTCATCGCCGGCGCGGGTTCGGGCAAGACGCGCACGCTGACTTACCGCGTCGCGTATCTTTTGGAACAGGGAATTCCGCCGGACCGGATTTTGCTGCTCACGTTCACGAACAAGGCCGCCGGGGCCATGATGCGGCGCGTCAGCGACCTGCTCGGCCACGAATTGCGTTCGCTCTGGGGCGGCACGTTTCATTCCATCGGCGCGCGGATTTTGCGGCTGCACGCCGAGACGCTCGGCTACCAGCGCGATTTCACCATCCTCGACCGCGACGACGCGAAGGATTTGATCAAGGCCTGCCTCGTGGACGCGAAGATTGACACGAAGGACAAACATTTTCCCAAGGCCGACGTGTTGAACGAAATTTTTTCGCTCGCGGCCAACACGCACCAGACGATTGCGGAATTGGTGGAGGGAAAATTCAGTTATTTCTCCCAGTTCGCCGAGCAGATTGCCGACCAGCACCAGCGTTACCTCGCCCGCAAACGCGCGACGAACGGCATGGATTTTGACGACCTCCTCGCGCTCTGGCTCAAGCTGCTGCAAGACCACGCCGACGTGCGCGAACATTTTCAGCGCCGCTTTCAATTCATCCTCGTGGACGAGTATCAGGACACGAACAAACTGCAGGGCGACCTGATTGACCTGATCGCCGCGCGCCACAAAAATGTGATGGTCGTGGGCGATGACGCGCAGAGCATCTACGCTTGGCGCGGCGCGAACTTCGCGAACATTTTGGATTTTCCCAAGCGCTATCCCGGCGCAAAAGTTTTCAAGATCGAAACGAACTACCGCAGCACGCCGGAAATTCTCAACGTCGCGAACGCCGCCATCGCCGCGAACGTGAACCAGTTCGCCAAGGAGCTCGCGCCCGCGCGCAAGTCCGGCGCGAAACCGGCGCTGGTGCAATGCCAGGACGCCGGACAGCAGGCCACGTTCATTGCGCAACGGGCGCTGGAGCTGCGCGAGGAAGGCACCAGCTTGAACCAGATCGCCGTGCTGTATCGCTCGCACTTTCACGCGCTGGAACTGCAATTGGAACTCACGCGACGGCAGATCCCCTTCTCCATCACGAGCGGCCTCCGCTTCTTCGAGCAGGCGCACATCAAGGACGCGACGGCGTTCCTAAAATTCGTCGCCAATCCGCGCGATGAAGTTTCCTTCAAGCGGCTGGTATTGCTGCAGCCGGGCATTGGGGCGAAGGGGGCGGAGAAACTTTTTCAAAGTTTCACGGCGAGGATGGCGGAGGGAGGATTGAAGATGGAGGGAAACATTCAACCTTCAACCTTCAACATCCAACATCCAATCACGGGCGCGTCCGACACCACGCACCCGCCTGCGTCCAACGCCGGCGCGGCCAGTCACGCATCACGCATCACGGGCCTGGCCGCCACGTTGCAAGCCTGCGCGAAGGCCGTGCCGAAGAAAGCCGCCGTGGCCTGGGCGCAGTTCACCGCCACCATCGCGCAGTTGGAGGACGACAGCACGCGTCGGAACGCGGCGAAGATGCTGCGGTTGGTGATGGATGCGGGCTACGACGACTATCTCAAGGAGACCTACGACAACTACGAGCGCCGGCTGGAGGAAATCCAGCAGCTGGCGGAGTTCGCGTTTCAATTCGGCAGCGTGGAGGAATTTCTCACGCAGCTCGCCCTGCTCACGAACGTCGAGGCTGAGGAAGATCCGAAAGATGATTCGGAGAAAATCAAGCTCACCACGATTCATCAGGCCAAGGGACTGGAGTTCGAGGTCGTGTTCATCATCATGCTGTGCGACGGCTTGTTTCCGTCCGCGCGATCCACCGAGAGCAACGACGGCGAGGAGGAGGAGCGACGGCTCTTTTACGTCAGCATCACGCGCGCGAAGAACGAACTGTATTTGTGCTATCCGAATATCCGTGGCGGCTTTGGCGCTTCCGGCATGGACACCTATCAATCGCCCTCGCGTTTTCTTTCCGAGATTCCCAAGGGGTTGTTGAATGAATGGAATCTGCGTTAGAGGCTGTCTGAAAAGTAGCGGCGGGCGTCCTGCCTGCCGTAGAGGGCGGCATCTTGCCGCCCGGAAAAACCGTTCATGTTTCGAAAGCGCTCATATTCTCCGGCGTTGTCCGGGGGGCGACGCCTTTTCCGCCGGGCTGGAAGCCACGGCTCTACGTCAGCCAAGATGGCCGACGCTACCATTTTCAGAAAGGCTCTGAGGCAATCAAGGCGTCGCCAGCCGGAAAAAGCCGCTGGCGTTCGTCCGGGGGAGGAACACTTGATTCTGCAAGTTCGTGAGGTTGAGCACGGACGCATTTGTGACCGCCGTCCAATTCGTAGCGGTCAGGCTGGAGATTCTTTGCACGAAATAATTCGTTGAAGGAATGATCCAGGAGAGCGCGAGGTTGCTGACCGCAGGTGTGAGGTTCAATCGGGGAGCCACGACGGATTGCGCGGAGAAAATCTGACCGTTCAAAGCAGCAGCGAACAGCCTGCCGCCGTCGGCCGTCGAGGCGACCGAAACCACAGAAGCACTGGCGAGATTGTTGGAAGCCCAAGTCGCGCCAAAATTGGTGGAGACGTAAACATTGAAGTTATTATACAGCTCGCCGCCGGCCACCAGCCGGCTGCCATCGGCAGACAGGGCGACGGATTGCCAGAAACTGGCGGCGAAATGGTTCGATGCCCAGGTAATTCCTGAATCAGCGGAAGTGTAAATATGACCGGGAATGCCATTGGTATCCTTGTAGTAAACCGCAGCGAGCTTGGTTCCATCCGCCGACGAAGCCACTGCCATCCAATAATTGCTGGGCGCGGTGGTTTGCATCCACGTCGTTCCCGAATTGGTGGAAAGGTAGATAAAGCCACGGTAAGCCGCCGATCCACCGGCCACGGCCACCAGTTTATTTCCATCAGCGGAGGAAGCAAGGCCGGTCCAGATATTGGTGGGTGCGCTGGTGAGGTTCCAAGTCATCCCGGAATTAGTTGAAACACAGATTGGGCCTGCGGGATGTCCGTTGCCGCCGGCGGCGGCGAAAAGCTTTCCGCCGTTCGCGGACATGGCGACCGGCCCCCAATAAGTCACGGCCGGCACATTATTCGAGAGCCAGGTCGTTCCCGAATTGGTGGAAACAAAGATGGCGCTGCTGACGGTTCCAGCCAAAAACCTGCTCCCATCCGCCGACGAAGCGATGGCATACCATGAGCCGACCAAGGAATTGTATTGCGGTTCACTGTTGGAGACCCAGGCGGCACCGGAGTTGGTCGAGGTGAAACAGTTCCAACTCAAGCCAACGGCGGTCAGCTTGCCGCCATCCGCCGAAGCAGCAATGGCCGACCAAGTCTTGTTGGGCGCACTGGTCTGGATCCAAGTTTGGGCGCAGGCAGAATCAAGCGCCGCGAGCACTCCGCCCCAAGCCAGCAAAACCAACCGCAAGATTTTTGAATTCATAAGGCCCTTTGCAGATGCGTCAGTGTTCATGAGCCGCTGG
>JAYVCM010000364.1:0-3413 GCA_043749955.1 Limisphaerales bacterium
TCAGGGTGAGGGCGGGCAATAGTCTGACTTTTCCTGGATCTGTTTTTGCAGACACGCACACGACAAAATCCAAGACGAAAAAGAAAAATCAGTGGAACGACCGTCCTCACCCCGGCCTTCTCCCCCAGGGAGAGGGGGAAACGTTCACCGCGTCTTTGGAATGTCGGGCGGCTGGATTGGCCGGATAATTTTTCACCAATCAGAAATCTGGCGGCGGTATGTCCTCTCGTTGGGGAGAGGAAACAGGTGAGGGAGGTCCTGGGCCATCACCAAAGGGAAATTGGATTTCGGCCCATGGGAACAGATTTTCTACGTCGAATTCGACGGCAACCGGCGCAAGCGCGTGCAGGTGAAAATTATTGGGGAATAATTTCCCCCTCGCCTCCTCCGAGGAGGAGAGAGCCGGGGTGAGGAGACATTCATTTTAGCCGGTCTACAGTTTTTTTTGTAGTTTTCCCATATAGCCCGGCACCCCCCTCATCTTCTTACGGGCTAGAGTAAATCCAAGTCGCATATACCATTTTGCAAGTTCTTCTTTTTCCGATAATGGACGTTCAGATGACTTGCAAGAACCGACTACTGAACTAAACCCGTGCGCTTTGAATAAATCAAACAGCTTGCTAAACATTTGAGTGCCTATGCCGCTGCGCCAAAATTTATCGAGAATGCGAAAATCAAAAATTTTGACAGAATCTGCATCTTCCGAAGCAAATCGCAAAAAACCGACGCGCTCATTGGTTTGTGTGCGAATTGTCAATTCCCAGCACATAACGTCACGCTTACAAGTGACGAAAAATTTCTCGCCATTTTTATTTTCGACCATGAACGGCTCTAACATGCGAATTGATTCATTCCCACTCAATCGTCCCCGGCGGCTTGCTCGTGATGTCGAGGACGCAGCGGTTCACGCCTTTCACTTCGTTGATGATGCGGCTCGCCAGTTTCTCCAGCAGGTCGTAGGGCAGCTTCACCCAGTCGGCGGTCATGCCGTCCTGCGATTCCACGGCGCGGATGGCGATGGTGTAATCGTAAGTGCGTTCGTCGCCCATCACACCCACGCTGCGCACGGGCAGCAACACGGCGAAGCTCTGCCAGATTTTGTAATACAGTCCGCACGCCTTCATCTCCTCGACGACGATGGCGTCGGCGTTCCGCAAAATCTCGCAGCGCGACGGCGTGACTTCGCCGAGGATGCGCACGGCGAGGCCGGGGCCGGGGAACGGCTGCCGCCAGACGATTTCCTTCGGCACGCCAAGTTCTTCGCCGAGCAACCGCACTTCGTCCTTGAACAGACATTTCAGCGGTTCGACGAGTTTAAACTTCATGTTCTTCGGCAGGCCGCCGACGTTGTGATGGCTCTTGATGAGCGCGGCGGGATTACCGCCAATCGGCACGGATTCGATGACGTCGGGATACAAAGTTCCCTGCGCGAGAAATTTCGCCTTGCCCACGCGCTTCGTCGCCGCCTGAAAAATTTCGATGAACGCCTTGCCGATGATCTTGCGTTTGCGTTCGGGATCGGTGACGCCTTTGAGCCGGTCCAAGAAAAGCTTGGAGGCGTCTTCGTATTGCAGCTTCACCTTGAAATTGCGGCCAAACACTTCCTGCACCACCTCGGCCTCGCGCGCGCGGAGCAGGCCGTTGTTGACGAAGATGCAGGTGAGCTGGCTGCCGATGGCCTTGTGCAGGAGCGCCGCCGCCACGCTCGAATCCACGCCGCCGCTCAAGCCGAGCACGACATGCTCCTTGCCCACCTGCGCGCGGATTTCCTCGACGGCCTGGTCAACGTAGTTCCGCATCGTCCAGTTCTTGCCGCAGCGGCAGACGCCGTGGACGAAGTTGGAATAGATTTCGCGACCGCGCGGCGTGTGGACGACTTCGGGATGGAACTGCAGACCAAAAAATTTCTTCTCGCGGTTTTCAATCGCGGCGAATTCGGAATTTTCCGTGGCCGCGACGGGCTTGAAGCCGTTGGGAATCTTGGTGAGCTTGTCGCCGTGGGAATTCCAGACCTGCAACGAGCGCGGCAGCTTGGCGAACAGCGCGCACGAAGCGTCCTTCACCGTGAGCGTGCCTTTGCCGTATTCGCGCTTGAGGCCTTTTTCGACCTTGCCGCCGAGAAAGTGCGCGAACAGTTGCACGCCGTAGCAGATGCCCAGCACGGGCACACCGAGCGAGAAGATATTTTTGTCCGGCAGCGGCGCGTCCGGCGCATACACGCTGGACGGGCCGCCGGACAAAATGATGCCGCTGGGCCGCATCGCCGCGATCTCGGTGGCGGGCGTGTTGAAGTGGACAATGGTGGAATACACGTTGCACTCGCGCACGCGCCGGGCGATGACCTGCGTGTATTGCGAGCCGAAGTCGAGGATGACGATCTTTTCGTTCATGAAAATTGAGGGCAGATTGTCCGAGTGCGGCGGAAGTTTTGCGAGCGAAAACTGCGGCGAAGTGCTTCACTCCGGTTTCTTCGGCCGGTAAAATTCGCCGTAATGTTTTTTGGCGCAGTCGGGGCAGAGGCCATGCGAGAGGGTGACGCCATGCCGGGCCACATAATTTTCCAGGCGCTCCCATTCGTCCTTGTCGTTGCGGATGCTTTTGCAGAAGGAGCAGATGGGCAGCAACCCTTCGAGCGCGCGCACGCGCTGGCGCAACTGGCGCGATTGCCGGCCCAGCAGCGTCGTCAGCACCACCAGCAGTTCCAACACAAAAAAACAGAGCAGCAGGTCGGCCACTTCATTGGCGGTGATCGGGCGTTGCGAGAAAACAAACTGATGCGCCGTGCGCGTCAGCGACAAGATGCCGCAGCAAACCACGGACAGCCACAGCTGGCGGTTCCAGGCCACGAGCATCACGGGAAATACAAAGACGAAGGGGAACACCGAGAGCGGCACCAGTTCCCAGTCCAGCGCCACGACCACGACGCACAGCAGCAGCATGAACCAGGTGCGGCTCCACAGGCCGCGTTCGAAGACGGGCGCGTCAGTCTGGTTCGGGGCGGCGGGGGCGGGGACGATGGCTTCGCTCATACGAATTGAAATGATTGTCTGCCTGTCCGCAGCAATCTGGCGAGAAAAAAATTTTGCGCGCGCCGCCGGATTGCGCTACAAGTCGCGTATGAAAACTTCCCGCCGCCCTCCCGTCGCGCCGGGCTTCTCGCTGATTGAACTCCTCATCACGCTCGCCCTGATGGTCATCATGATCACGATGCTGTGGGGCTTTGCCTCGGCCAAGCATCAGCGCACCCAAAAACAACTGTGCGCGGACAATCTCCAGAAAATTTATCTCGCGCTCCAGATCTACGCGAACGACTTCAAGGGCGCGCTGCCGCAGAACACCAACGCCGTCACATCGGAAGAAGTGCTGGACGTGCTCGTCCCGAAATACTCGGCGGACACGACCATCTTCATCTG
>JAYVCM010000365.1:0-16790 GCA_043749955.1 Limisphaerales bacterium
GTCGTTCGGGCCTTTCTTGAAACCGAAATGCGGCGGCGAGAAATCATCCCAGAAACGGCGCGCGGCTTCGTCGCGGAAATCTTCCGTCTCGATGAACGGCGCGCGGTCGCGGCGTTCGTCGCTGTAGGCGCGGAACAAATCCGTCGGCCCGCTGCGATGATCTTTCTGATCGTCCTGCCCGATCATCACGCCAAAAAATTCAGCCACCGGCGTGGCGGCGGGTTCGTTCAAGGTGCGACAGCCCATCGCGCGACCGCCGTTGGGGTCCCACTGCTTCCGCAATTCCACCATCTGTTTCATGTGCTCGGTGGTGACGCCGTTGTTGCCCGCTTCCCAGAGCACGATGCTCGGCGAGTTGCGGAAATAAATCATCGTGTCGCGCATCACTTCCATGCGCTGCTCCCACTGGCGCACGGCGACCTCTGGCTTCAGGCGTTTGTCCAGCACCGGGTCGCCTTCCTTGTCGCCCGCCGGACAGATTTGCACGATGCCCGTCTTGTCACACGCGCGCACGTCCACGGCCTGCGGCGCGATGTGCATCCAGCGGATGTAGTTCGCGTGGGAGCCGCGGACGAGCTGCGCGTTGTAATCGTGCAGCCAGTCGGGATACGCCTCGCCGAGTCCCGCCCAATCGTCACTGCTGCGCTGCGCGTAGCCGGTGAGATAAACAAACTTGTCATTCAGAAAAACGCCGCCGGTGCCAACGCCGCCCTTGAACTCCGCCTTGCGGAAACCGGTTTTGATTTTCTGCACGTCCACAATCTTGTCGTTCACGGTCAGCATCGAATAAACCTCGTAAAGATTGGGCGTTTCATCGCTCCAGAATTTCGCGTCCGCCAGCCTGCCGCTCGCGGTGAAATTTTCTGTCTGGCCGCTGACGAGATCGAGAACTTCGCTCTGAAACTTCGCGCAGACTTTTCCGTCCGCATCCACCACCACCGCCGAGAGCGTGATGGATTGCTGGTCGCCAGATTCATTTTTCACCTGCGCCTCGAGGTTCACGTCGCACGTTTGTAGGACAGGCGTCGCGCCTGTCTCTAATTTATTTGAAGATGGAGACAGGCGCGACGCCTGTCCTACGATGAAATTCGACGGCCAGACATACACACCCGTCGTCTTGAGATTTTCGTAGAGCGGCAGTGTCTGATAAACCTTGCCGGTCAGGTGCAGCCAGATGTCGTGATTCAGCCCGCCATAGTTCGGATTGAACGCGCGGCCCATCCACTCGAAGCCCGCGCCGGTCGCCTCCTCCTGATAGTCGTTGCTGTTGTCCACTTTCACGGCGATGACATTTTCCGCATCGCCGAAATTCACGAAGCCGGTCAAGTCCAGCCCGCAGGCGGTGATGCCATTTTCAAAGCGGCCAACCAGTTTTCCGTTCACCCAAAAACGCCCGGCCTGTTTCAATCCCTCGAACTCCAGAAAAACTTTCCCGTCCTTCGCGCTTGCTGGCAGCTTGAAATGTTTTCGATACCAGCCGATGCCCGTCCAGGCATGGCGGTCGCCGCCGCTGTGGCTGATGATGGCGGTGTAGGAATCCACGTCGTTCCAAGTGTGCGGCGCGCTGACGTCGCTCCATTTCGCATCGTCGAACACAATCTGGTCCGCATTTGTCACGTCCGCGCGGATGAATTTCCAGCCGGGATTGAAATTGATGTCAGCGTGTGGTGAGGCGGGCGGGGTGAAAGCGGTTTCGGCGGCACCGAGCGGCGCGGCCAGTTGCGCTAGAGTGATGGCCAAGATGGCTAATTGTTTCATGGAGATTTATTTTGAATTGCAGGAGACGACGTGAGGAGTCTCTATTGTTTTTTTAATTTGAGCCTCGTCACCCCGGCTCCGGCGTTGGTTTTTTGATTTTTAAACAGTGAGCCGTCACGGCGCGGAGATGACCCAGCGTTGCGGCGGAACGCCGATCTCCGATCCGGCGCGTTGGTGTTAAAAAACCAAAACTTGCCGGGTCGGAGACCGGCGTTCCAAGTCCGTAGTTGAGCGATGCCTGAATTGTCATGGCGCAGTGATGATCCAGCGCTGCGCATCGTCGCCGGCAAATTTTTCCAGCGCGATGCCGTTGCCCGGTTTGGTTTTGAACGTGGCGGTAAGCGCGAGCGTGCCGGTCTTGGACGCGATGCGATGGCTGCCGTCGGCAAGCTGGTCAATTTTCCAAAGCTGATTTTCCGCGCCGGTGAACGGTGTGGTCGTCGCGGTTTCATTCATGGCGGTCAGCGCATTTTCGCCCGCCGCGCTGGTGATTTTGTAAACGCCTTCGCCCGCCGGTGCGACATTCCACTTCTGATTTTCGTGCACGAGATACCGCGCGGTTTCGACGGCGTTGGTGGAGGCTTGCAGAATTGTGCCGGTGCGCTGCGAGCGGATTTGATACGTTCCGTCGCGGATATTTTCGCCGGGCATTGGCCAGCCATCCGCCGTCCAGAGCAGCGGACGGATGTCCAGAATGGAACGTCCGGCGCGGCCAAGTTCCGCCTCGTAGTGGCAACTGAATTTTTCCACGCCGTCGTCCAGCAGCAGGCCGAAATGGCCGGGGCCGATTTGCCTTCCCGCCGCCGCGAGGAAAAGCGTGCCGCCGCCCTGCGACATGAGTTCACCATAACGATCCAGATACGGCCCGGTGATTTTTGGCGAACGCCCGACGCGGATGTTGTAAGTGCTGTTGCTGCCCTGACAGCAGCCGCCGTGATTCACGAACAGATAAAAATACTTGTCGTGAAAAATAATTTCCGACGCCTCGCTCTGGCTGGCGATGATCGTGACCGGCGAATTGGTCGCGATGGGCAGCCCGGTTTTCGGATTCAGTTCCACCAACTCAATGCTGCCGTGATACGAGCCGTAGCAAATCCACAGCGTCCCGTCCGGCGCATGAATCAGGCCGGGGTCAATCGCGTTCAAATCCTCGCCCTCGCTGGAGTGAACCACCATGCCGCGATCCGTCCACTTGTAATTCGCAGCGTTGGTGTTCAATGTCGGATTGGTCAGCAGGCCGACGGCGGAAACGTATTGCCCCCAAAACGAAATTGAATAGTAGAGAAAATATTCGCCGTTCAACTTGATGATGTCCGGCGCCCACACGCCCTGGCCGTCGTTCTTCGGGCAGAATTGTTTTACGGAATCGGGGATGCGGTCAAAAACTTTTCCGCCGCGCTGCCAGTTGAATCCGTTGCTGGACGTGAGCACCGAGATGCCGCGTCCCGTGCCGAAGACGTAATACTTCCCATCACACACCGCGACGGTGGACGGATCGTGAATGCCAATCGCGCCATCGAGGGCGAAGGCTGGGAGCGTGATTGCCGCAAGAAAGAGCAGACCCAAAAATAATTTGCAACCCCCAGCCAGAGACAATGCCGTTTGGCCATCACCGTCGGTGGTGCGCCGTGTTGCATTGCAAGCGGCCCGCTGGTTTCCCCAATCCCAAAGGGATTGTGTCCTCCAGTCCCGCAGTCGCGGGATTGCGAGGCACGAGCTGCCCTGGGTGATGGTCGCCGGAATTTGTTTCAACCCCAACGGGGTTGCGTCTCGTTGTGTCCGCCGAGCCGCAACCCCGTTGGGGTTGTTTCCCTGCGACCGGTTTTCCCAGGGTAGCTTCCCGCTTTGCGGGACAACCCTGGGCTTGGCGCCGGAATCCCGTTGGGATTCGGTGTTGGAATTTCCGAAAGTCTTTACCAATTGAAAAAAATTCCTCATTTGAAAATTTGTTGTGCAAACCAATACAAATTGTTTCGCCACTCCGGCCCGTCGTGCGCGTGGCCGTCCACGTTCCAGAGGTGCGGCACTTCGTTCGTCTTGAGAAAAGCATGGACGCCCTGGCTGATGGTGAGCAAGCCGTCTTTAATGCCGCAGGAGACCCAGAGCAGTTTTAATTTCTCCTTCGTAGCAGCCGCGTCCGGCACGAGCTCTTCCGGCGGCCGCGTGTTCGGCGCGGGCGAGAACGCGCCGACCCACGCAAACGTGTCGAGATGGCGGAGACCGAAGTTCAGCGCCTGCCCGCCGCCCATCGAAAGCCCGGCCAGCGCACGTTGCTCGCGATTCGCGGCTGCCGAGTAGCGCGACTCAATCGCCGGGATCACATCGTCCAGCAGATCGCGCTCGAAATTGCCAAACGCCGGACCGCCGCGGAAAACGTCGCCTTCGGCGCGGTCGTTTTTTTGCGCGCGGCCATTCGGCATGACCACGATCATCGGTGTGAGTTTTCCGTCGGCGAGCAGGTTGTCGAGGATGATGTTCGGCGTGGCGAAGCGCTGCCATTCCGTCTCGTCGCCGCCGATGCCGTGCAGCAGATACAGCACGGGATACTTTTTCTCCGTCGAATAACCGGGCGGCGTATAGACCTGCATCCTGCGTTTCGCGCCGACGGTTTTGGAATCGTATTCAATCATCGCCAGCTCGCCGTGCGCAATGCCGTCGCGCTTTACATCAAACCCGGCGGGCGGATCAGGGAACGCCGGTTTGTCGTCGGCGTTCAACGTGGGCTTCCGCCGGAATTCCGCGCGCCCGTTGTCGAGCAACTGGATGGTCGTGGCCGGGCCGAGGTCGGCGGGCGGCGTCCACGCGCGCAAGGCCCAGACGATTTTTTTGTCGCGCGTCACTTCGATGGCCTGCACCGGCAGATTGTTCGTGTCGAGCTTGCTGGACCACTGGTTGATCCAGTTGTTGATGATCGTGTTTCCGTTCGGCAGCCGCGTCGCGAGCTGCAGGTTGGAAAATTTGTAGCCGGGCGCATCGGCGGGCGTCCATTCCCAGATGGTTTCGCCGGCACGATTCACCTCGCGCACAAATTTCTGGTTGCTGACGAGCAAAATATTCCCGTTCGTGAGCAGCGTGGCCGACCAGATGCCCGGCACGTCGAGCGACCAAAGTTCTTTCCCATCCAAATCATATTCTGCGGCTTTGCCCAAATCCATGTGCGCGATGAGCAACGTGCCAGCGGGCGTCATCCGCGCGTGGCGGAAATGGCCGTGGATGCTCTTGGGATTTTTTACCGGCAAAACAAATTCCCGCTCCACCGCGCCGCTCGCTTTGTTGAGCTGAATAAATTTCGCCGGGTCACCGTTGCGCAGAAACCACACGCTGTTCGTGCCGATGGGCTGCGCGGTGTGAATCTCCGTGTTCGTCGGCGCGTCGAGATTCCAGACGACTTTGTTTTCCGCGTTGATCTCCGTCACGCCGAACTGGTGCGCGAAAAGGATGTGGCCGTTCGGCATCAGCACGGCGTCGCTGATCTCGCCTTTGCCCGGATGCGTGTAGTCCCAGACAATTTTGCCGTCGCGCACGATGAACATCCGTTCCGTCTTCGCCTCGCCCGCGTAAAAAAAATCGTGCTGCGCGAGTCCTTTGCCTGGCAGCGTGGCGGGCGAATCGGGCAGGGCGGTGAAGTTGGTGGTTTGTGCCGGGCAGATTCCCGCGAGCAGCAGCGGGAGCAGCGACAAGGTTTTGAGAATAATTTTCATGTGACGGAGTTCAACGCCAAGGCGCAAAGCAGCCAAGACGCAAAGGAAAGGAGCGCGGACAGCCTTGTCCGCCGGTTGTTTCTTCCAGCCTGATTGTTTTTCGCAAATCCTGCGCACAGGGATGGCCGGGCGGATTGCGGGCAAGACCCGCTGTTCTCCAATCCCAAAGGGATTGTGTCTGATAGCCCAGGGTTGCGAGGAACGAGCTGCCCTGGGTGGCGGCGCGAAAGGTTTTCAACCCCAACGGGGTTGTGACACGCTGCGTCCGCCGCGCCGCAACCCCGTTGGGGTTGTTGGCCTGCACCCTCGTTTCCCAGGGTAGCTCGTTCCTCGCAACCCTGGGCTTCAAGCCGGAATCCCGTTGGGATTCAGCGCTGGAATTTCCACAAGGCATCAGGGCTGACGGCTGGTTCACGCGGACAAGGCTGTCCGCGCTCCGTTGGCCGCGCCTTTGCGTCTTTGCGTTACAGATCTTCTGCATGATTTAGTTTGATTCGCGTGTTCACTTGGCCGGAAAAATCCGCACCAGCACCACGCCGTGCGGCGCGACGGACGCGGAGAATTCCGTTTCAAATTTCCCCAAGTCCCGTTGCCGCCACAAATCATGGACGGTCTGCGCGCCGGAAAGTTTCAAGGTTTCCCAGCTCGCGGTGACCGTCGCCTGCGACGTGGTGAGGTTGAACAATCCCACGGCCTTGCTGCCGTCGTCGAGATTTTTAACGAACACGCGCAGGTCGTCATTGGTCGAGACGCACGTCGCCTGTTGGCCCAGCGTGTCCTGGTCAATTTCCAAAACCTCATCGTTGCTCAAAAGGTTCAGCGTGAAGTCATCCAGCTTTTCCAGATCGCAGCCGATGAGCAGCGGCGCGGACAGCAGACACCACAGGCTGATGTGGGTGTATTGCTCGTCGGCCGTGAGTTTGGTCGCGTGCAGTTTCGGCCCCCAGCCGACCCAGCCGACGACGAGCATATCGGGATCGTTCCAATGGCCCGGCTCGGAGAATTTCGTCCAGTCACCCTGCTTGAAACCGATGCCGCTCATGCTGCCCCACGAGTCGTTGATGTCGCCGGTCGTGCGCCAGGCCTGCGCCAGCGGCGCGATGCCCGCGATGCGATCCAGCAGCCGGTCGCGCGAATTGTTGGACAGGCTCAAGAGGATGTCGCGCCCCGTCGCGCGCAAGGCACCCGCCATCTCCACGACCTGCGGCCGCTCGATGGGATTCCAGTCGTATTTCAAATAATCAAAGCCCCACGCGGCCCATTGCGCGGCGTCGTTCGTGGCGAAGGAAAATCTTCCGACCGCGTAGGGCAGAACCTTTTTGTTGCGCGGCGACTTGGTCGGCGCATTCGTCCACGCGCCCTCGGGATTTTCTGCTGAACCACCGGCATGTCTGCCGTAGGAATTCACCCACGGCGTCGAATAAATTCCCGCCTTCAAGCCGAGCGCGTGGATTTCATCGCACAAAACTTTCATGTCCGAGAATTTTTCGTTCGGTTGGATGGCGTTGAAGGTTCCGCCGCGCCGGCCCTGCCAGGTGTCGTCAATGTTGACATACGTCCAGCCGTGCTGCGCGAGGCCGGACGACGCCAGCGCGTGCGCCGAGCGCAAAACTTTTTCCTGATCCACCGCGCCCGCCCAGCAGTTCCAACTGTTCCAGCCCATCGGCGGCGTCAGCGCGAGATCGTCGCCGACGACGATGCGAAAATTTTTCTCGCTGCTGTCCAATTTATTTTTTGCACGAAGCGTCACGGTGAATTCGCCTTTCGTTGTGAGTGAACCGGTGATTTGACCGCTGGCCGGATTGAGCTGCAATCCAGACGGAAGATTATCGGCGGCGAAAGTCATCGGCCGCTCGCCCGTCGCTGGAATCGCGTAAAGAAACGGCGAACCGGGACGCGCGCCGAAAATTTTCGGCCCAATGATGCGCGGCGTTGCCGCAGGCTTCGGCGTGAGAATGACCGGCGCGGGCGGTTGCAAAACGAAATCCGGCTGCTGCTTGGCGATGAAAATTTTTCCGTCGTCCGCGAAATCAATTTTCACGATGGCCGGCTTCTCGCGGAACGGCGCTTCGTTGTCGTTGCCAAAGAACGCGCACCACCAGTTGCCTTCCTTGTCCTGGAAATAATCCGTGCCGCCGCCGCAGGGAACGGCCTCGTGCCATTTCGTGTAGGGACCGAACAGGTTCGTGGACATCGCCATCGCGCTGCTGTAACGGACGCTGTCGCTGCCGGGCGCCTTGTAAAACGCCGCGCCGCCGAGATAATAAACGCCGTTGCGCTTGAAGATCGTCGCGCCCTCCTGCCCGATGCTGCTGCGCGACCAGCTTCCGTCGGCGGGCTTTTCGTAGCTGATGCGATGCGGTTCGCCGTCGAAGCCGCTCATGTCCCGTTTCATCCGCGTGACGGAGCCGCCGCCACCGCTCAAGAAATAAACTTCGCCGTCGTCATCCTCGAACAGCGTGGCGTCAATGCCGCCTTTCAGAAAACCGTCGTTGGCGAGGGCGTTCACATACGGGCCTTCGGGTTTGCCCGTGGTGCTTTTAAGAATGCCACGATTGCCCGGCGGCATGGAGAGCGTGATGAAATAATTCGTGAGCGATTTAATGTAGTGCAGTTCTGGTGCCCACAACGCCCGGACCGGCTTGTGATGCCAGCGCCAGTTTTTTTCCCAGGTGCCGTCCTGGTCAAACGTCCAGACCTCGCCGACGTAATCCCATTTTTTCAAATCCGCCGAGCGCCACAGTTCCACGCCGTCGTTGAAATCCCAGATGTCCGCGCCGGACGAGCCGGTGAGATAATAATTTCCATCGCCGCCCCGCCGCACGACCGTGTCGCGCAACTGCATGTCGGGGATCAGCGGCTTGAGGTTGGGAATCAGCCCGGCCTTCACCGCCGCGCCGGTGCATTTCAAATTGTAGTTCGTCCACGCGGCGGTGTGTTTCGCGCCGGGGCCGCTGATGCCGTAGGCGCGGTCGCGCGGGCCGGGGGCGGGGACGTTGTCGCCGGACTGGAGCGTGCCGGCGGGGCGGTTATTGGTTTGCGCCGTGGAAATTTCCGCCGTTGCGATGGCGGCCAGGAGCAGCGGCAGAAATTTTGTTCTCATGGGTGACGGCCGAGTTTGCCCGATCTTTTCCGGTTTGGGTATCACCAGTTCTGTCCATGGGGTTCATTGCAACTGCAGCTTGAAAAATGTCTGCGATGAGTTTGGCGTCATGACATTGGTGAAAATGAAATTGCCGCCGGCGTCAAATTGATTGGTTGCCACCGGCGTCCACGACTCGGCCAGATTGGTCGAGGCCAGGACGTAATAAGTCCAGCCCGCAATCCCGCCCGAACCGGCGAGGTTCAGGCTGGTGCCGTTGATGGCGAGTGTTCCGATGACGGGCGGCACATACGCGGCGACGGAAAGCGTGCCGGAAGTTTTCAACAGGTTGGTGTTCCAGACCAGGTTTCCGGTCAGCGCCGGCAAAACGAATCCGGCGAAGGCCCCGGAATAATTCGCCGCGTTGAACAGCTTGAAACTGTCGCCCGCCGCCAGCGTGCCGGCCAGATTCGTCACCACCAGCGCGCCGCCATAAATCAGCGTGCCGGTTTTGTTCAGCACGTCGTTCGTCAACGGAGCGCGGCTGATTTCCATGAACGTCGTGCCGCCGAGCGAAAGCGTGTTGCTGAAGGTGATCGCGCCGATGCTCGCGCCGGGCGAAAGCCTGCCGCCGCTCTGGATCGTGGTCGCGCCGCCGAGGCTGCCGTTGCCGCCGAGCGTTGCGCCGTTCACCACCGTCACCGCGCCGCTGGCCGGCAGATTATTTCCGTGAACGAGCAGTGTGCCGTTGCTCACGCTGGTCGCGCCGGTGTAGGTGTTCGGGCCGGAGAGGGTGAAGGTGCCCGTGCCGTTTTTGACGAGCGCGCCGGGGCCGCTCAACGCGCCGGAAAAAATGGTCGAACTGCCATTCTGACCGACGGTCAATTGATTCGCCCCCAGCGCAATGTTCCCCGCGCCGCTCAAGCCGCCAAGCACGATGCTGGTGATGCCGCTCCACGTCAGATTGGCGCTCGTGCCCGTGCCCGCGACGTTCACGACGGCGTTGGACAACGCGTAGGGACTCGTGAGGGCGATGGCATTGGTCAGCACCGTGAGCGTGCCGCTGTAAGTGTTCAACGGGTTGCTGAAATACACGAGGCTGCCATTGCCGCCCGCGCCGCCGTAGTTCACCGTCAACGCACCGCCGCCGGTCAGCCGGGATTCAATCAGCAGGTCTTTGTTCGCCCACCGGGTCAGCAAGGTGCCGCCGCCGGCAGCGACGTTGAAAGTTGAGTTGGTGAAATGCTGGTCGCCATCCACGGCGAAGAGCGTGCCGCCGTCCAGCGTGATGGCATTGGTGATGAAATGTTGCACCTGCGTGTTGCCCGAATCACCGCCGAGCCGCAATTGCGCGCCGGTGCCGACCGTGACCGGGCCGGTGCCGAGCGCGAGGTCCTTCTGGTTTTTGCCGCTGTCCGTGCCGAGCGCAAGGATGCCGCCATTGATGATGACGCCGCCGGCGAAGGAATTATTTCCGGAATTGGTGAGCGTCAAAGTGCCGCTCCCGGATTTCACCAACGCGTTTGTGCCCGTGATCAAACCGGCGCCGCCGAAGGTGTAGTTCTTGGTGATGTCCACCGTCAGCGCGGCGGGGCGCAGCGTTCCCACCAGCGCGACGGCCACGTTGTTCGAGCCGGTGTCGGTGAAGCTCACCGCGTCGTTGGTGTTGAAGACAACGGCGTTGTTGCTCGCGTCCAGCCAGTTCAAGGTGGTGGCGGTGTCCCACGCGTTGGCCGCGCCGTCGCCTTTCCAGATGAGCGACTGGTTCGTGGACGGCGGATTGGTCACGACCGTGCCGCTGATGCTTAAAGTTCCGTTGACGGTGAGGTTGGAGGTGATCCAGGAAAGATTCGTGGCGAGCGCGGGCAGGTTGAACGAGTTGAACGAACCGCCGTAAGCCGTCGCGTTGAAAATTTTGAAGCTGTCGCCGTTGGTCAGCGTGCCGGCGAGATTGGTGACCGCGAGCGCGCCGTTGTAAGCCAGCGTGCCGGCCGCATCGGCGAGGTCATTGCCCAAGGGTGATTTGCGGATTTCCATAAACGTGGTGCTGCCCGGATTCAAGGTGAGATTGTTGCCGAACGTCAGCGTGCCGAGCGTTGCGCTTCCGGGTGCGAGCGTGCCGTTCACCGTCGTCGCGCCGCCGAGGCTGCCGGTGCCGGCGAGCGTGCCGGACGCGCCGACGGTGACGGCACCGGCAGCGGCGGAATAATCCCCGGTGATGAGGAGCGTGCCGCCGTTGATGGTGGTTTGACCGCTGTGCGAGGCCGTCCCGGAAAGCGTGAGCGTGCCGGTGCCGACCTTGGTAATGCTGACGTTATTGGAAATGCCACCGGCAAAAGTCGCGCTGGTGTTCAATCCGCCCACGTTCCAGTTTACGCCCAGACCGTTGCTGCCGCCGGTCGCGACGATGGCGGAACTGGACGAGCCGGAAAGTTCGCCGATGGAGATCGTCGGCGTGCCGCTGACGCGGTTTTGCAACGTGCAGCTCGAGCCGAGATTTAATTTCGCGAGCGGATAGCCGGCGGAATTATTGCAGCGGAAATCGCCGCCGCTCGTGGCGGTGACATTGATCTGGCCGGTGAACGCCGACCAGTTGCCGTAGAGTTCGTCGCGCGAACCGTTGACGCGCAGGTTGAACGTGCCGCCGCCGGTGAGCGCGCTGTTGATGGTGATGCGGAACGGCAGATAAAGCGTGGCGCTGGTGTTGGTCGGCACGATGAGCGCATTGTTGAACGGCCCGCCCGCCGAAGTATCGCCGGAACCCGAAGCAAAAAAATCCAGCAACGCGCTGTTGGTCAATGTGACGCTGCCGCTGCCGAGACCGCTCGTGTTTGCCACCGCCGCGCCGAGGGAGAGCGTGCCCTGACGGACGACGGTGCCGCCGGAATAATTGTTCGCCGCCGAAATACTCAAGCTGCCCGCGCCGGTTTTCGTCAGGCTGCCGCCGCCGGTGAGCGTGCCGGTGAGCGTGAAATCGGCGGCGCTGGAATTGATGTCGAGTGTGCCGCCGCCGGTGTTGAACGTCATCCCGTGATCGGTGGATGCGGTGACGCCGGTGTAACGCAGCGTCGCGCCGCTGCTGAAAACCAGGTTGGTCGGGGAATTGTTCGCCGCGCCGAGCGGACTGGGCGACCCGCCATTGGCCGTTGTGCTGACGACGACCATGCCGCCGCCAAGAATAGTCCGGCCTTTGAAAGTGCTGGCCGTTGTGTTGATCGTGAGCGTGCCGGAATTGGTTTTGAACAGTCCGCCCGTGCCGACAAATGCGCCGCCGCCGCCGAGCGTGTAATTATTCGTCGCGTCCACCACGATCGCACCGGGGCGCAGCGAACCAATGACGTTCACCGAGGGCGAGGTGGAGCCGGTGTTGTCAAAACGCACGGCGTCATCGGGAAAAAATTGCTGCGCGCCCGCGCCGTCCGACCAGTTGGCCGCCGCGCCCATGTCCCAGTTGTTCGCGCCGCCGCCGACCCAGAGCAGATTCGTGGGCGAACGATACGACGGCAGGACGAGCGAAATCAAACCCGGCGAGTTGGTCAGGAAAAAGTATTCCCCCTCCAGTCCGCTCACGTTCAAATTGCTGACGCCGCCGCCGAGCGAGCCGCTGTAGGCGATCAAGCCGTAAGCGCCGAAACCCGGCTGGCCGTTGAGCAGAGTCACCTGCACGCTGTTCAAGCCGCTCAAACTCACGTTGCCAAAAACCTGGATGAAGTCGTTGGTCTTGATCGCGCCGGATGGGTCGTCGGAGAGGTTGAAGTAGTTGATGTTTTCGCCCGCTTCCACCAACGCGTTGGAGATGGTGAGCGTGCCCGCGCTGGCGGCGGACGCGCCGGGTTCCACGCCGCCGCCGCGTTGCAAGGTGAGACCGCCGCCGAGCGTGCCCGCACCGCCGACGATTCCCGGCCAGCGCGCGAGGACAGGACTGGCGGTGAGAATTCCGTTCACGCGCAACGCGCCGTCGCTCACCATGGTCTGCCCGGTGTAGCTGTTGGTGTTGTTGAGCGTGAGCGTGGCGTTGCCCGCCTTGACCAACTTCATCGCGCCGGTCAAAGCCTCGCCCGCGAACGAATAATTTTTATACGAGTAAACCGTCACGTCGCCGGGCGCGAGCGGCGCGGGGAGCGTGATGGCGGAATTGTTTGAGCCGGTGAGATCGAACAGCACCGAGTCGCCGTCGTTGTAAGTCGTGGCGGGATTTGCATTCGTCCAAGCGTTGTTCGTCGTCCAGTTCGCCGTGCTGGCGATGTCCCAAGTGTTGGTTGACCCGCCGCGCCAAAGAAGTTTTGCGCTGGAGATTGGCGCGAGCGGCGGCGTGAACATGTCCTGCCCGATGAAAAATCCCGGATGCGGCGGCTGGTTGTAGCCGGTGTTCTGCCACGCGATGGCGCAACGATACTGCGGGTCGTGCATGAGCGTGTAGAGGTGGTTCGTCGCCGGCGTGGTGGTGGTGTAGATGCGGAGGTTGAGGTTGTCTGACGTGCGCCAGATGACTTCCTCGCGCCAGTCGCCGAAAATGTCCGCGCTCAAGTTGGGCGTGGCCTTGGTGCTGTTGTTGGAGGCGATGCCGCCGGGCGCAAGAATGGAACTGTTCACGCTGGTCAGCCAGTTCCATTTATAGATCGTCGTGCCGTCGAGCGTCTCGCGCAGCAGGTCGGCATCCCACCAGACGCAGAAATTTTCCTGCGAAGGATGCGTGCTGGAAATCTGCACGCCGGTCGCGCTCATCAAACCGCCGCGCGCCCCCCACATCTCGTAGCCGCGATAACGCGGGTCAATGTCGTAGGCGCAGCCGCGCCCCACGTCCGCGCCCTGGCCGTCCACGCCGAAGATCAGCGCGCCGGTTTTCGCGTCGCGATATTCCAGGCCGTTCGGGCCATACGAGCCGGGGTCTTCATGCACCATCCAGATTTCCTTGCCGGGCCGCCACGGATCCATGTCGGAAAAATGTTCGGCGTCGCCGTGGCCCAGCGCGGTGGAGTAAAGCCCCTGGCCGTTGTCATCAATCGAAGCCGCGCCATAGATGATCTCGTCTTTGCCGTCGCCGTCCGCGTCGCCGATGCTCAAACTGTGCGCGCCCTGACCGCGATAATTGAGATTGCTCGCCGGGCCGGTGTTGCTGTCGAAGACCCAGCGTTTGGTTAGCGTGCCGTTGCGCCAGTCCCACGCCGTGACGAACGCCCGCGTGTAATAGCCGCGGCAGAAAATCCCGCTCGGCCGCTGGCCGTCCACGTAAGCCACGCCCGCGAGAAAACGGTCGAGCCGGTTGCCGTAGCCGTCGCCCCACACCGTGTTGATGCGGGCGGCCGTGGGATTGTCGTCGTTGTTGTCCTGGTCGCGCTTGGGGTAAAAAGTGGTCGTCGCCATTTCCTCGCCGGTCAGCCCGTTGAACACGGAGAGAAATTCCGGCCCGGCCAGGACGTAGCCGTTGTTGCCGTTGGGGCCGGTGTTGCGGTAATCGTCCGTGTCGTTGAACGCGGGATGCGCGCCGTTGGCGGTCTGCCATTTCGCCACGCCGCCGACGTAGTTGCTCCCGCTGTCCAACGCACCCGGCGCGGTGCGGCACATCACCTCGGCTTTGCCGTCGCCGTCAAAATCAAAGACCATGAAGTCCATGTAGTGCGCGCCGGAGCGGATGTTCGGGCCGAGATTGATCCGCCAGAGCCGCGTGCCATTGAGCTTGTAGCAGTCGAGGTAGGTGTTGCCAGTGTAGCCGCTCTGCGAATTGTCCTTCGAGTTGGAGGGATCCCATTTGACGATGATTTCATATTCGCCGTCGCCATCCACGTCGCCCACGCTGCAATCATTGGCGTTGTAAGTGTAGGGGCCGCCGGCACCGGTGCCATCGGCGGCGTCCGGCGAAGTTCCGCCGGGCGGCGGTGTGAGCGGGATGTTCAAAAATTGCTGCGTGGGCACGCCGGCGGGAAGCGCGAACGCAGTGCTCACGGCCTGCGTCGCGCCGTTCACCACCGGCTCGACGAAATAAAAATTCGTGCCGGTGTAATTCACCGAGCCGTCCACAAAGTCCGTGGTGTTCGTGAGCAGCGCGCCGTTCAGCTTGTTCGTCACGCCGGTGGTGACGCGGTAGAGATTGAAGCCGGTGGTGTCCGGGTCGGAACCGAGCAGCCGCCAGCCGACATACGCGGACGACGTGCCCGTCCGCACCGCCACCACGCCGCGTCCCAGCATTTCCATCTGCCGCTGCGCCGACGCGGTGAACGCGGCCAGCAATGTCGCGGCGCAAACGAGCGCCATTGGAAAACGGATGGAAAAAAAATTCATGTTGTGATCTTAAAAAATTATCCGGGTCACTCTACCGTCGGCGATTTCATTCCCACGCGCGCAGTGTTGGCCGGCCCGGGCAACATCGGCAGGGCAATCTCGACCGTGTGATCCGATGCGTTGAGAACTTTCTGCGCGGTCACTTTGCCGTTCGCCATGTCGAGCACCACCACCGATACGCCATAGCCTTCATCCGCCGGCAGATGGCCGAGCAGCCGGGCGTCGAAGCGCAGCGTGTCATTGGTCGTCCGCGTTTCCGGCAATGGGTAGCTCAACTTGAAACCTACATGATCTTCCTTGCCGATGATGGCTTCAGCCGGCGCGGTGTGCAGCATGTTCGTCCCGCAGTTCAAATCAAACAAGCCCGCCCCCTGCGCGCGCAACACCGGCAGCGCCTCGTCCCGTTCTTCCGGGCGCGAGAAATCCAGCAAGTGAACGCCCTGCCGTTCCGTGATGCGCATGATCGTCTTTCGCATCAGGACGACGGTCATTTCCACCCGGTTGGTCTGCACATAAACCGTGGCCCCGATCTCCAACGGGTCATGCGCCCGCGCCGCACCGGGCCAAAGGCCGGCGAGCAGCAGGATCATTCCCAGGGCGCGGCGGGTTTTCCTCATGGCAAAGCAGACAAAATGCGTCGCGCGATGCACGAGGTCGTCGCACGGGTTGTGAACGGGTGAAAAGGGTTCAAGGTGGATGCGATGAATCTACACCAACCGGCGCGGTTCTCCGCCTCAACAGTTCTGGTGACGCCACCGGCCGGCGCTCACTGCAACTGGAGCCGGTAGAACGTCTGGGCAGCATTGGGATTGATGACGTTGGTGGAATTGAAATTGCCGCCGGCGTCGAACTGGTTCGTGGCCACGGGCGTCCACACGGGGGCGGCGAGGTTCGTGGCGGAGAGCAAAACATACGGCCAGTTGTTCACGCCGCCCGTGCCGTTGAGGACAAGGTTCGCGCCGGAAATTTGAATTCCTGAAATCACCGGCGGCGTGAGCGCGACGACTGAAATCACGCCGGAAGTTTTCAGCGTGTTCGTGTTCCAAAGCAAACTTCCGGTGAGCGTGGGCAAAATGACATTGGTGAAATTGCCGGAAACAGTCGGCGTGTTGAACAGCACGAAGGTGTCGCCGTTGGTCAGCGCGCCGGCGCCGGTGTCCACAATGTTGAGCGTGCCATTTGCGGCGAACGTGCCGGTGACCTTCAAGGTGTCGCTGGCCAGCGGCGAATGTTGCACTTGCATGAGCGTGGTGCTGCCGCTGCCAAGCGTGAGATTATTGCTGACGGTTAAGGTGCCGAACGGATTGCCTGGTGCGAGCGTGCCGGCGGAATTCACCGTGACCGCCGCGCCGGAGACGACGCCGGTGCCGGAAAGTTTTCCGCCGTTCACGGTGATGGGTGAGCCGCTGAAGCTGCCGTTGAGCGTGAGCGTGCCGGCGTTCACGGTCGTCGCGCCGCCCTGCGTGCTCGCGCCGGTGAGCGTCCAGTTGCCGGCGCCTTCCTTGATGAGCGCGGTGGTGCCGAGGAAACTTGCGGCGTTCGTCGCGTCGGAGTTCAGCCCGCCGACGCGCCACGTCACCGCGGACTGCGTGCCCGCGCTGCTGCCGCCGCCGGCGCTGACGCTGCTGTTGGTGGTGGCGGAAAATTCGCCGAGGGGAATGGTCGCGCCCGCCGTGGCACGGGAATACATGAACGTGTTCGTGCCGAGCGCGAGGCGTGCGTTCGGGAAACCGCTGGTGCTGGTCACGCGGAAATCATCGGGACCGGCACCCGTGCCGCGCACGTTGAGCGTTCCCGCAAAGCCCGTCCAGTCGCCGCCGATGTCGCCGCGCACATAGTCCACATAGAAAATCAGCGTGCCGCTGCCCGTAACCTTGCTGCCGAACGTGTAGCGCGGTCCGCCGTAAAACGTCGCGGTCTGGCCGGCGAACACGATCACGTCGTTGGTGAACGAGCCGTAGGTGCTGATG
>JAYVCM010000366.1:0-2786 GCA_043749955.1 Limisphaerales bacterium
GCCCCCGTTTGGAGTTCCGCCTTTAGGCGGTTTGGCCTCCGCACCAATCCGGGCCGCCTAAAGGCGGAACTCCAAACGCAACCCCGGCCGGCCTCGGGGGCAGTGCGCGGATGCGCCCACCGCCGGATGAACCACCTTGCCGCCCTGCCCGCTTTGCGCTAGTTTCAACGCGCTATGGAAACACCGTCTGATTTTTCGCCGTCCGTCCCGCCACCACCACCGCTGTTGCCGCCGCCGCCGGTCATCGCGCCGCCGCCCGCGTCCAGGCCGCGCCGGAGCTGGGGCTGGATGATCACGTCCATCATCCTCGCCGTGCTGCTGGGCCTCGCGGGCATGATCATCCTCGGCCAGACCGTCACACGCTCGTTGAATTTCACCCACGGTTTCAAGTCGGTCGGCGCGCGCGAGGTCGGGCCGAAGCTGGATGAATGTATTTTGGAGGAGGGCAGTTCGCGCAACAAGATCGCCGTCATCACGGTGAACGGCATCATCAGCAGCCACATGGGGAGCGAGGCCGGCAACAACATGGTGGAGGTCATCAAGGCGCAGTTGGATCGCGCGTCCGAGGACGACCGCGTGAAGGCCGTGATTCTGAAAATAGATTCGCCCGGCGGCGAAGTGATGGCCTCGGATGACATTTACAAGGCGATTGAACTGTTTCAAACCGACGAGGCGGACGGCCATGGCAAGCAAGGCAAAAAAGGCAAGCCGGTGATCTGCTCCATGGGCAGCCTCGCGGCGAGCGGCGGCTATTATATTTCCGCGCCGTGCCGCTGGATCGTGGCGAACGAACTCACGCTCACCGGCAGCATCGGCGTGATCATGCACGGCTGGAATTATCGCGGGCTGATGGACAAGGTCGGCATCGCGCCGCTGACCTACAAGAGCGGCAAGTTCAAGGACATGTTGAGTCCCGACCGCGCCACGAATGAAATTCCCGTGGAGGAACACGCGATGGTGCAGGCGTTGATTGACGAGACTTACGAAAAATTCAAGAGCGTGGTCGAAGACGGACGCAACTCCGCGCATGACCTGAACAAAAAAGATGGCAAGCCGCTCGCCGACAACTGGGCGGAGTTCGCCGATGGCCGCATCGTGTCCGGCACACAGGCGCTCGATCTCGGCCTCGTGGACCAGCTTGGCGATTTCGACACCGCCGTTAAACGCGCGGAAAAAATCGCCCAAATCTCGAACGCCACCCTTGTCGAATACCGCGAGCGCTACGACATCTCGAATTTTCTCTCCCTGTTCGGCCAGGGCGCACAGGCGCACGACATCAAGCTGGATCTTGGCACCGACCTCCCGAAACTGCGCGCCGGCTGCCTGTATTTCCTCTGGCAGGTGCCGCAATGATAAATGGAATGTGGCGAACAGCCATCCAAAAAAAAGCGGCGGTGAACCGTCCGCAGTCCAGACGCTTCGCGCAGTTTGTTCACGCCCACTTGGTCGCGAAGCGTCTGGACTGCGGTTGCTTTAGCACCGCTTTTGAACGCGGATAATGGACATGAACCGGTTTATTTCACTGAACGCTCGCAGTCCTGATTTGAATATGAAAAACGTTACGGTCATCGCCCACCCCCTCGTCCAGCACAACCTCGCGCAACTGCGCGACAAACGGACGGAGTCACAGGAATTCCGCCGGCTGCTCGGCGAAATCTCGTCGCTGATGATCTACGAAGCCACGCGCTCGCTCGGCGTGAAAAAAATTTCCGTGCAGACACCACTCGCGCCCTGCCCCGGCCTCAAGCTCGAACGCGAAGTCGCCCTTGTCCCGGTTTTGCGTGCCGGGCTGGGGATGCTGGATTCCATTTTGCAGCTCATCCCGCACGCACGCGTCGGCTTCATCGGCCTCAAGCGCGAGGAGACGACGCTGCGCGCGATGTTTTATCACAAGAGCCTGCCGAAAAATCTCGAACGCTTCGAAGTCATCCTGATTGACCCGATGCTCGCGACCGGCGGCAGCACCGTGGCCGCGCTGGATCTCCTGCTGGAGCAAGGCGCGAAACACATCCGCGTCGTGAATCTCGTCGCCGCGCCCGAAGGCATCCGCACCGTCCAGAAAAATCATCCGCGCATCCCGATCTTCACGGCGGCGGTGGACAAGAAATTAAACGAGCGCGGCTACATCGTCCCCGGCCTTGGGGATGCGGGTGACCGGTTGTTTGGGACGTGATGCATCTCATAACTCGGTAGGGCGGAGCTGCCGCTCCGCCCCATCTATGAAACTACGCGGACGTTGTTTGTTTCCCGAATCCCGAAGGTGAATCGCTGCGCGAGCGGAGCGCGCCCGTCCCCGGCCGCAGCAACGTGCATGGAACCATGCGACGAGAAATTTTATACGGCTTGCAGGAAGAATCCCGCGCTGCGGGACTGCGCCCGGGGACGGGTGCGCTCCCGCCGGGACTTTCGCCGCCGTCGCCAGCATCGCTGCGCTCGCTGGCGGAGAATGGGCAAAGCGGCAGCTTTGCCCCACCAGATTATTTCTTCTTCCACGCGCGGTGGAGATTCCCGAATTGAAATTCAATGGACGTCGCGAGCAGTTTTTTTAGCAGCATCGCCAGCGGGATTGCGAGAACCGCCGAGGCCACCACGTCGGAGAGATGATGTGCCTGCAGCGCGATGCGCGACCACATCACCGCCAGCGCATAGACCGCCGCCACCGCGCCCCAGCCGCGATGAACCAGCCACACCGCCGCCGCCAGTCCAACCGCCGAAGCCGCGTGGCCGGACGGAAACGCGCTGAACTTGAACTGGCCGATGATCCAATGGCCGTCGTGCCACACGCC
>JAYVCM010000367.1:0-14745 GCA_043749955.1 Limisphaerales bacterium
TTTACGGGAACAGCAGCCGGTAGAACCGGAACGGCGCGGCGCGGTTGGTCTCGGTGAAACGGATCTGGCCGTTGGTGCCGATGAGGTTGGTCTGGAGCGGAACCCACACGACGGGCGGAACCAGGTTGGTCGCCAGCAACACGACGAAGCGGTTGCTCACCGCCCCGCCATTCGCGCCGAGGACGAGTCCGCCCGGGGAGTTGGTGAAGGAGAGCGCGGGCACGGGCACGACATTCAACAACGCCACGCTGCTGGTCACGCCGCCGCCGAGGTTGGTGACGATGACCGAATAGCTGCCGGTGTGATTCGTCGCCGCCGGAACAAAATTCAACGCGTTCGTCTGCGCGCCGGAAATCGCGCCGCCATTCGCGAGCGCGCCGCCGTTTTTCAGCCATTGATAATTGAGCGGGCCGTTGCCGGTGGCGGTCACGCTGAAGCCGGCGTTGTTGCCGGCAAAAACATTCGTCGGCGACGGCGGCACGGTGATGACCGGCGGCGGCGTGGCCACCACGACCGGCGCGAGGCTGCCGGAAAATTCCAGCTCGTAGGGCGAGACGCTGGTGCTGCGCTGAAAAACATACCAGTTGGCCGTCGAGGAACTGGCACCGTAAAGCACGAGCCGGAAGGTGACGTTGGTGCCGGGAGGGACATTTTGCAGCGCGGCGACGAAAGACAGATCCATCGGCGCGAGCGTCACACCGCTGCTGGAACTGGACGGGAAGCTGAGGTTGGTGATGTCCGTGAACGCGGTGCCGTCCAGCGAATACTGGAGCAAGCCGTTGGTCGCCGAAGTTGTGCCGCTCCGGCGGTAATCGAAGCGGCTGAGGTTGGTGATGGACATCGCGTAGCCGGCGTTCGCCTTGAGCGAGAACGTCGCGAAATCTCCCGCCGTGATGGCCGCCGCCGCGGAGACGGAGTTGAGGCCGTTGCCGCCCCAGCCGCCGCCCGCCGCCGTGCCCGACAAGGTGAAGCCGCTGCCACGCGTGAGCCCGGCGGTCACGGTGACGTTCATGGCGTTGGTGGTTGCCGACATCGGCGAGGGTCCGTAGCTGCTCAAGCCCGCCATGTCCCAGCCGACGAGCACGCCGCTGAATGCGACTGGATTCACCACCGTGAGCAGCGCCGGGCTGCTGGTCACGCTGCCGTAGGAATTCGTCACGATGATGTCGTAATAACCGGCGTCGCCCGCCGTCACGATGGCGATGGGATAATTCGTTCCGTTCGCGCCGGCAAGGCTGTTGCTGTTCTTGCGCCACTGGTAAACGAGTGTCGGAGCACCGATTGCCGCCGCCGTGAAATTCGCCGGCAGACCCGTTTGAACCGTCTGGTTGCTCGGCGATTGCGTGATGACCGGAGCCAGCACCACCGTGAGCGTGGCGAGCGAACTGGTCGTCGCGCTGATGTTGTTGCTGACCACGACGAAATAATTTCCCGCGTTCGTCGCGTCCGCGGCGGCGATGAAATAATTTGTGGCCGTCGCGCCGCTGATGCCGTTGGAATTGAAATACCATTGATACGCCAGTGTGCCGGTGCCGGTGGCGGCGACGCTGAAATTCGCCGGCGAACCGCCGATGACATTCTGGCTTTGCGGCTGGGTCTGAATCGTTGGTGCAGTCGGCCCCGTGCAGCAAACCGAACCGGAGATGCTGACGGAATCCACCCACCAGCCGGCCTGGGAGACGCTGCTGTCGGTGGCGCAACGCCAGCGGAACTGCACGCTCTGCCCCGCCGCCGCTGCGGGCAGGTTCACGACCACGGAAGTGAAGGTTGCGTTGGTGCCGCTCCACGCGGAACGTCCGCCGAGCGGATTGGAATAGCCGGTGCTCAACGTGGTGTTGTAGCCGCCGCCCACAAAACTGCCGCCTGCCGCGATGATGTCCGTGAACGCGCCCGCGCCAATCTTGATCTCCAGCACGCCGCCATCGTAGCCGGTGGTGCCACCGGCGGATTCCAGTTCGAAGCGGTGCTTGAAGATGAGTTGCGATGCCCCGGACGGCAGCGTGATCGCCGCCGAAACCAGCGCATTGGAACCGATGCTGGAAGCATCCGTGGAATAGGCCGAGTTGGGCAGCGTGTCACGCTGCGTCGTGGTCGTGACCCACGCGGATTGTCCGCCGCCCGCCGTCGTGCTCCAGCCAACGGGCAAAGCCGGCGCGGTGACGGAATCAAAATTCTCGGACGAGAGCGTGGCCTGCACGCCGAGCGGCAATGTGAAAGAAACGGTTCCAAGATTGGTTGCACCGTCGGCCAACGCAAACGTGGCCAGCACCGTGCCGCCGCAGACGCCGCTCGCAGTAAAGGTGAACGGCATCGTCACCACGCTGCCGTTCGTATTGAGCGCGCCATAGGACTGCGCACCACTCGGGCTGCTGACGCCGTTCGTGGCGAGCAGAGTGGCGACGAGGTTGCTGGTGTTTTGTGTGCCGAGATTTTGCAGGGAGAAATTCACCGTCACCGTTTCGCCGGGATCAACGACGCCGTTGGTGGCGGCGCAATTCTCGTTCGTGAGCGAATAGCCCGCGCCCTGGATGGCCGGGCCGGCAACCGCCGTGGCGTTGTAGATCACCAGCGCATAATCTTGATCCAACGAAGGCGCCTCGTTCGGCACGCCGTCGGAATTGATGTTGGCCGCCGTGACGGTGACGATGAACACGCCCGTCACGCCCGCCGGGATGAAAACACATTCCAGATTGTTTTTCGCGTCGTTGGTGCCGCCGGTGATGGAGGCGGAACCGCTGAACACATTTCCTTTGTAGGTGTTGCCGCCGGCCGTGACGGTGAGATCAAGGTTATTGTTGTAAGCGTTGCCGGTGGTGTTGCCGGGCGCATCCGTCCACGCGAGCGTGACGCGGAAAGGTTTGGACGTGTCCGCCACGATGCCATTGTTGGTGCGGATCTGGCCGCTGGCGGTGAATTTGTCCGCGCCGGCCTGGTCGCGCAAAATGCGCGGCACACCGTCGAACGCCGTGCCGAGGTTGACCGAGCCGAGTCCCTGCGAGTTGGAAGGCAGCTTGTCACCTGCGCCGGTGCCGGTCATGTAGCGCGTGGAGTTGACGAGATACGCCTTGGTCATGGCCGGACTCGGCGGCGGGGCGCTCTGGTTGATGAAATACTGGCGAAGCAGCGCGCACGCGCCCGCGATGCCCGGCGTGGAATGGCTCGTGCCCGAACTCGCCGTGTAAAATTGCTGGCCGGACGACGGAAAATAACTGGAGCCGCCGGTGCCGCCGCTCACGCCGGTGCCGTCAAAGCACGCGATGGCCGTGCCGGTCGCCGCCGGATTCGCCGCCTGCGCCACGCCGCCGCTGACGTGCGTGCCCGGCGCGCAGAGGTCGGGCTTGAAACGTCCGTCCGTGCATGGCCCACGGCTGGAAAAGCTGATGATGTCATTCGCGCTGTCCGCGCCCGTGTCGGCGATGCCGCTGCCATCGGCGCCGCCAAAGGGCTGCACGTTTTCCGCCGCGCCGACGCAGATGATGTTCTTGCCGGTGCCGGGCGAACCGACCGTGGACGCCGAGGCGCCGGCATTGCCCGCCGCGAAGACGATGACCATTTCCTGGTTGCCCGCATTGGGAACCGCCGCGCCGCCCGGCTGCGCATCGCGGACGAGCGCGTCGTAATTTTGCGCGTCGGCGTCGTAAGCGCCCGCCGTGTCCGCGCCCCAACTGTTGTTGCTCACGCGCGCGCCGTCGCGGTAGGAACGCGACGTAAGATCGTCGTAATTCGGCGAGGTGAAATTCGTCACGTCAAAAATCACGGACGAGCCGACCTTCACGAACGGGCAGATGCCCAGCCCGTAATGATATCCGCTGGCATCGGCGAACGGCGTTCCGGCAAGATTGTCGTAGCCGCCGATGATGTGGGCGTTGAGATTGCCGTGGCCGTCGCAGCCCTGCAGCGTGCTGCCGGGATTCGGCGTGCCTTCGAGACGATTGTAAACCACGCGGCTCGCAAGCGAATTCGTGCCGCCGAGGTGCAATCCGAAGTGATTCGGTGAAGTCGTGCCGTTGTCAATGCCGCTGTCCGTCACGTCCACCACAAAACCTGACGCGTCAAACTGCGCCTGCGTGAATCCCTTGCCGGCGAGCCACGCCAGATAACCGGGGGCGCTTGGCACATTGCCCGAAAGATTTCCCGCCATGATCTGCGCCTGCCGTTCGCAAAATTTCTTGGGCGGAAAATACGGCTGGATGGAAACCACGTCGGCATTCGTCGCGAGTTCGGCGAGCCGCTCCGGCGGGAGTTGCACGAAAATATTCAGGTAGCCGAGCACGCGGGATTCACGTTCCACCGGCGCAAGTTTTAAGGCGTCCACTTGCGCCAGCGTGTTGCTATTCGCCGCCGGATCGTCCACGAGCTGGATGGCGAAGGTGGAAGTGCCGGGCGAACGGGCCTGGCCGAGGGCGTTGGTGGTGCGGGCGGCGGGATTGATTTTCCAGTCATCGTTGTAAGCGCCTTCCCATTGCACGACGGCATTGGTCCCCGCCCAAGCCTGCGCCTGCGCCAGCGCGGCGGCATCGCCATAAACGAGATACGCGTTCTGCGGAATGTAGGAAATGATCTTCACGCCGGTCTGCTCCAGTTCCGCGCGCCACTCCGGCTTGACCGGCGCGGCGAACTGGACCAGGTGCAGCCGCTGTCCGCGAAAACTGCCGCGCGCCTGGCGCAACGATTTGGTCGCGGTCGTCCGCGTGTCGAGGTGCGCCGCGTGGAGTTCGATGAAGTTGCTTTCCTCCGCGCTCGCGACGCGGTTGGATTCACCCGCTGCGCTCGCGGCATCGGCCTGGATGATTTGGAAGCTGCCGTAATCCGCCACCAATTTTCCGCCCTGCGCGAGCAAACGCGCGGCAACGGCGGGATCGTCCACGCGGACTTTTTGGGTTTGGGCCGTGACCGACGCCGCGGCGAAAAGCGAGGCCAGGACAAGCAGTTTGGCCGGGTATTTCAGATTCATGCTTCTCCTAGTCTGATTGAAATTAAAATGGCGGAGAGAGTGAGATTTGAACTCACGGTAGTGTTACCTACGCACGCTTTCCAGGCGTGTGCCTTAAACCACTCAGCCATCTCTCCACCGATGGCGACAATGTGACCGACGGCGCCGCGCTTTTCAATGCAAAACTCCGGCGGCATGATTTTGGAACGCCGAACTCCCGTTCGGCCCGTTGCGGCTGGCTGGTTTGAAACGTGCGTTCAGGAGATCGGCGTTCCGTCCGCGCGGGTTTTCCCTTTCGTGGGTTTCGTGTATTTCGTGGTTAAACAATCGTTCCTGCCAAAACCGCCACCTCGCAACAAAACGCGCGGCCTGATTATGGAGTCCAAGATTGAAGTTAAGCCTGGGGCTTGGAATCTCGATCTTTTGTTGGCAGCCTTTTCGCCGATGAAAAAGAAAACGTCCGGCCAGACATCACGCATCACGCATCACGCAGCACGCAATTCCCTGCGCCCTTTTTCCAGCATCCTGTTTGACGGTGACGAACGCGCCGCCGCGCGCGCCATGCTTTATCCCGTCGGCTTCAAGCCTCATTTCAACATGACCGCGACATCACGATAGCCGCTTAAGATGCGGACGACTTCCAATGCGCGGCTGCCTCACGTTGAATTCTCCGGCGGCGATGAATTAAAACAAACCTGTTCCGGTCAGCGTTGAAAAAACTTTCTCACCACTTCACCGGGCGTGGCGATGACCGGTGCAGCCAGGTCGAAACTCTGCAATTCGATGGTCAGCCGGGCGAAATCCATTCCGCGCAAATGCTCGTCGCTCGACAAGAGCAACCGCGCCCCAAGCAGTGCGGACTCGGCCACCAACTGTGAGTCGTTCACCTCGGAAGCGGGCAGCAATTCTGCGGAACGAAGCCTCTCCGCGACCCGCTCCACGATGCCGTGACCGACCGGCATGAGATTCACCGGGACAATGCGCAACCGGCGGGCAGCGGCAACACCCCTCAACGCGAGGTCGCGTTCCTTCGCCGTGTCGCCGTGCCGGGCGATGTGCATGAGTTCCAACTTTGCCGTGGGCGGGAGGACGATGCGGGGAGAACGGAGTCGCTGCCGAATCGTGGCGAGCGCGTCCAGGACGGACTCGGACTCCTCGCCCAAGTCCATCACCACGTTGGCATCAACGGCGATGAGCGGGCTGGCGGGCGCTGTCGGCATAGTAGAGTTTTAGAAACTCGTCGTTGAGCTTTTCACGCTCGCCGTCAGACAACTCATTGCAGCGCGCACGATACTTTGCGCCGACCAACGTGCCGACGGACGCTTTTTCAACCTGCGCCTTCTTGCGTTTCATGCCGTTACTCTAGCAGTCGTGGGAGAAATTTCAAAGCGGGAAAATACTCCCCGGCGGCATCATGGGGAATTCATTTGCGGCAATGAATTAAACTCCCTCTCCGCCTCGAACGGGGAGAGTCCGACGCTACCCTCGCCCATCGGATGGGAGAGGGGCTGGGGGTGAGGGAATTGGGTAAGGTGTCGAATTTCTCTGCCTCACCCTCTCCGACGGCATCTCGATGGGCAGCGAAGGCATGAAGTATTCGCTCGTCTCGCGTCCCGCGTTGGCGGGATCATCGCCGACTCCATCGAAACCGTCGTCGGCTGCGGCGGCATGGATGGCTATGTGGCCATCGGCGGTTGCGACAAGAACACCCTCTCCGCCTCGAACGGGGAGCGGCTTGGGTGAGGTGTCGAAATTGTTTTGAATTCTTTTTGCCCGGCGCGCTCATCGCCATGGCCCGCATGAATCGTCCCGCCGATTCCTTCTTCGCATCGGACGGGGAGAAGGTGGTCGCAGGCCGGATGAGGTGTCAATATGTTCCCGGAACGATTCTCCCCGGCTGCATCACGGCGAATTCACCTGCGGCAATGAATTAAAACACCTCTCATGGCTTCTGTTTGTGGCCGATAAAAGATTGCGGCCAGAAATTATTCTGTTCTAATCCTGTCATGGCAGACGGCAAGCAAACCCGGAAAAAGCCAGCAATAAACCGCGCTCAAATCGTGCGGCAAGTGACAACGCCGCTTGGCTTCTATGTGCTGACCCTCTTGATTCTTGAGTCAACGCTTTCCATTGTTTTGACCGCGTCCAAACTCACCGAAGAACATATTTGGAGCGGGTTCTTGTGGATGATCGGCGTGTTTATTGGCGTCGTCATTTTGGTGACTTTGTTTGTGTGGCGGAAGCCTGAAAGTTTGCTGTTCGAGAAAGAACAGTATTTGCCGCCCGAACTCGATCCTTCCGCTTTGCGGGATCAGATTGAAGACTTGATTTACAAAAACGTAAAACCCGAGAGCTTGCAAAAACCTTAAAGTGGAGGAAAATAAAGCCATGAACTTGCAACAAGCACAGATAACCGACGCGGACGAAAAGAAAGTGTTCGCGGCTTTGGACGGTGTGCAACACACCTGGCGCACGGTTCGCGCCATCGCCCGCGAAACGGGATTGGACGAAACGCGAGTTGATGAAATTTGTCGCAAATATAACCTGCAACTCACCCGCTTTACTGAAGCGCAGTCCATTTCAGGTTCAGCCCTGGTCGGCTTGATTGAAAAAGTTGGTGCATAAACTCGCACCCACTTTTAATCGGCACGTTCTTCTTTGCCCTTGATCACGGCAATTGCGTCCGTAGGTGTTCATCCACCGTTCCGTCCTCTGCCTTGCCCGGACAGTTTTTTTCCGCCACAATCGCGCGGATGAAAAAGAAACTTTCCGCGAACAAACAAAATTTAATGCGCCCGTTCTCCAGCATCCTTGTGGACGGCCCGGAACGCGCCGCCGCCCGCGCCATGCTTTATCCCGTCGGCTTCACGAAGGAGGATTTTTCCAAGCCCATCATCGGCATCGCGTCCACCTGGAGCAACGTCACGCCGTGCAACATGCACATTGATAAACTCGCGCTCGAATCCGAGAAGGGCGTGAACGCAAACGGCGGCAAGGCGATTGTCTTCAATACCATCACCATCTCCGACGGCATTTCGATGGGCAGCGAAGGCATGAAGTATTCGCTCGTCTCGCGCGAGGTCATCGCCGACTCGATTGAAACCGTCGTCGGCTGCGCGGGCATGGACGGCTATGTGGCCATCGGAGGTTGCGACAAAAATATGCCCGGTGCGCTCATCTGCATCGCGCGCATGAACCGTCCCGCCGTGTTTGTTTATGGCGGCACGATTCTGCCCGGCTGCATCACCGGCGACACGCGCAAGCTCGACGTCGTCTCTGTGTTTGAAGCCATCGGCGCGCACGCGAACAACAAAATTTCCGACGCGGAACTTCTCGCCGTCGAGAAATGCGCCATTCCCGGCCCCGGTTCCTGCGGCGGAATGTATACCGCCAACACGATGGCCAGCGCCATCGAAGCGCTCGGCATGAGTCTGCCGAACAGTTCCGCGCAGAACGCCATCTCGCCCGCGAAGCTCGACGACTGCCGTCGCGCCGGAGCCGCCGTCGTGGAAATGTTGCGTCAGGGAATCAAGCCGCTCGACATCCTCACGAAGAAAGCATTTGAGAACGCCATCACGGTCGTCATCGCGCTTGGCGGCTCGACGAATGCCGTGCTGCACCTGCTCGCCATCGCGCACGCCGCGAAGGTGAAGCTGACCATTGACGATTTCACGCGCATCGGCAAACGCGTGCCCGTCCTCGCCGACTTGAAGCCGAGCGGCAAACATCTCATGTCCGAACTCATCGCCATCGGCGGCATCCGTCCGTTGATGCGCATGTTGCTCGACAAAAAATTGCTCCACGGCGACGCGCTCACCGTCACCGGCGAAACCATGGCGCAATCGCTCGCCGACGCGAAACCGTATCCCGCGTGGCAAACCATCGTTCACGGCTTCGACAATCCGATCAAGAAGGACAGCCATCTCGTCATCCTGCGCGGCAACCTCGCGAGCGACGGCGCGGTCGCGAAAATTTCCGGCAAGGAAGGTTTGCACTTTGAAGGCAAGGCCATCGTGTTTGAATCCGAGGAGAAGGCGATGAAGGCCATCCTCAACGGCACGGTCAAGAAAGGCCACGTCATCGTCATCCGCTACGAAGGACCGAAAGGCGGCCCCGGTATGCGCGAGATGTTGTCGCCGACCTCGGCCATCATGGGCAAGGGACTCGGCAAGGACGTGGCGCTCATCACCGACGGACGTTTCTCCGGCGGCAGCCACGGCTTCGTGGTCGGGCACATCACGCCGGAGGCATACGTGGGCGGGACGATTGCGCTCGTGAAGAACGGCGACCCCATCCTCATTGACGCCGAGAAACGGGAACTGACGCTGGCCATTCCCGCGAAGGAACTGGCCGCCCGCCGCAAGGCATGGAAGAAACCCGCGCCCCGCTACACGCGCGGCGTGCTGGCGAAATATGCGGCGCACGTCACGAGCGCCTCGCTCGGTGCGGTGACGGATGACGACTTGAAGTTGTAAGCGCTGACGAATTGGTTTATTGAAAAGGCATGACTGCGACAACGGCATCGGACAAACAGATTGAACGCTATCGCCAGATGACCGGCGAACAGCGTTTAGGTGTTGCGCTGGACTTGCACGAAATGTCCTGCGACGTCGCGCGCGAAGGCATCCGCCGGCAAAACCCAAAAGCTGGCGTTGTCGAAGTTGAACGACTGTTGCATCACCGCCTCGAACTCGCCCGGGCCGCATGAACGAGCGCGAACTCCTCGTGGATTGTCTGCGCCGTTTGAACCGGAGCGGCGTGACCTATTACCTCACCGGCTCGATGGCGAGCAACTACTGGGGCATCCCGCGCACCACGCACGATCTGGATTTCGTCGTGCAACTGCCGATGTCTGCCGTGCCGCGCCTCCTTCACGAATTCAGCGGCGATTTTTACATCGAGGAAGCCGCCGTGCGCGCGGCGTATCAACCGCCGCACCAGTTCAACGCCATTGACACCCGCTCCGCGTTGAAGGTGGACTTCTGGCTGCCCAAGCCCGAACCGTTTGATCGCGAAATGTTAAGGCGCCGGGTGCAGGCGACATTGTTCGGCGAACCGGCTTGGATTTCCACCGCCGAAGATGTCATCCTGCACAAACTATTTTGGAATCGCATTTCGCCCTCCGACCGGCAGCTCGGCGACGCGGCGGGCATTGTAGCTGTGCAAGCCGATGCGCTGGACAAAAATTACTTGAGACAATGGGCGCAGGAATTGAAACTCATCGGTGAACTGGAACGCCTGTTGAGCGGCGAGATCAAACCCAAGAACACATGATGCAGTTTGCCAAATACGCCCACACCGTCACCAGCGCCTCGCTCGGCGCGGTGACGGATGCGGACTTGAAGTTGTGAGCAAATAAATTTGTGATGGCAAACCGCCGTCAATGAAACTAAACTGCTCTCCATGAAACGCACGGCTTCGACTTCATCGCTCGCGGACAAAATGCTGGACTTGGCGGCCGGGTGTTTTGACGTGCCGACCCTGGTTGCATTGGCAAAGCTGCGGTTGAATCCGAAGCTGGCCGCCCGGGTGGACCGGCTGGCCGGGAAGGCGAACGAAGGCGAATTGACGCCCCGTGAGCGCGCGGAATACCAGGCCTACATCAAAACTTCCGAGATGCTCGCGCTGATCCAGCTTCGCGCCCGCCAGAAACTGCGGTTGCCGATTCCCGCCGAGTGAACGCATGAGTGCAGCCCTCCGCCTGGCCGTTCGCAAACGCGCCCATGCCCGGTGCGAGTATTGCGGATTGCCGGACTTGGTGCCGCATTTGATGCGTTTCCATCTGGAGCATGTCCGCCCGCGTCGTCACGGAGGTTCAAGTTTGCCCGGCAACCTGGCCTGGGCGTGCGCCCGGTGCAACGAGCGGAAAGGCACGAACTTGTCGGGCGTGGATCCGGACACCAACCGGGTGGTGCGGCTCTTCAATCCTCGGCGCGATGTCTGGACAAAACACTTTGTTTCGGAAGATCTGCGAATCCGGGGACTCACGGCCACGGGCCGGGCAACCGCGTGGCTTTTGGAGTTCAATTCCGACGAACGGCTCAAGCTGCGTCAAGGCTTGCGAATGCTTGGCCTGCTCTGAATCATGACCACACAAGTCCGCCAAACGCGCGGCTTGCTGGCGAAATACGCCGCCCACGTCAAGAGCGCCTCGCCCGGCGCGGTGACGGATGCGGATTTGAAGTTGTGAGGTTGATTCATGGTTTTGAGATGCTAGATTGCCAGCATGATTATCGGGCAAATCAAAAGCCGGTTGGAAAACGGTTTTCATCCGTTCACGCTGGAGTTGTCCGGCGACAAAAAAATCCGTGTGCCGCATCAGGATTTCATTGCCGTCCATCCCAAGGCCATCGTGGTCATAGACCAAAAGGGAATCTCTCATGCCATCAGCCCGCTGCATGTTGTTTCGATTGATGAAACGGCGCGGAATCACTGACCGGTCTGCTCCGGGCTGCGGCGTGCTGGCGAAATACGCCGCCCACGTCACCAGCGCTTCGCTCGGCGCGGTGACGGATGCGGACTTGAAGTTGTAGCAACAGCCTCTGCTTCCGAACGCTGCTTGACAACGCCGGCGAATCGCCACACGCTACAACATCGAAGAATCGAATTTGGCAGACCTCCTGCCTCGCTGCCTGCCAGGCCTGCCATTTGCACGCATCATCATTACTCCGGCGGTAAAACCACAACTAAGGATTTTTTCCAGCACAACAACCTGCTCAACCACCTGAACCTTCCTGAAATGTGATGGGCCGATAACCTGCAGTTCATTTTCAGATTTGGCAGTTCAAACAACATTCACCAACCCATGCGCTATCCCTATCTTGCAACCCTCGTGGTCGTCTTGATTGCCAGTCACTCAAGAGCCGTTTCGCTTACGATCATAGACAACAACACTCGCGGCTATTACAACGGATCAATCGGGGCGCTTCTGGACGGCACGTCGGAAGCTTTTCCAGTGTCAGGTGACCCGGATCTTGATTTCACCAACGCCCCGAACCTGACTCCTGCACAAGGCGTGCTGGGAAACTGGCTGGGTTCACCCCCCACTTTCCCGCATGAGTACTGGACGCCATTAAAAGTGGAAATTCCTCGGCAGTGGCCCGTGGACAGCGAATCCGCCATTGTGTATCAGATTGATGCTCCAGCCGGGGGTTATTCCAATGTTGTGGTGAGTATTGGCGCGGACAACGGCATCTTTGTCTGGCTTGACGGCCATTATCTGGGCGGGTTTCTCAGAGCTGGAAGTGCAACTCTGGGAGAGCACCAATTCGCCATCACGAACATCTCCGGCGGGATACATTACCTGCAACTCTTGCGGGAGGATCACGGTGGCGCGAACGACTACCTGATCGAAGTGACAGTTGAAGCCGGGGCAGTCCCGGTGGACGCAAGTATTTACACAGCCGTGGAGGTTACATGGCAGAGCGTTCAGGACAAAATATATCAGCCACAGTCCAGGGATGACATGACTTTTGGCGTGTGGACAAACTTTGGCCTGCCGATCGTGGGAAATGGCTCGGTCATGTCTTTGTTCGACAGCACCCGCAACCAGAGCCTGCGCTTCTACAAAGTTCTGCAAATCCAATGAGCAGGCTGACCACGACGCTACTTTCAACACCGCGCGAGCGGGTGTGAAAACTCCGGGATGGTGAGGGAGCTGCCCAGGGTGATCGTCCAAAATCATTTCCCACCGCAACGGTTTTGCCGCGCTACTCGAAAGCGCCAGCGGGCTGGCGCAGTCCAGGACGCTCCGCGCATTTTGGAAATCAGCAGACAGCCCGCCAGCGTCTGGGAATGTCCCGATGGCAACATGAACTGCCATGGTTCACCCCTGGTTGCCTGGTTTCTTGGTTGTTCCAATTCAGGAGCCGCAAAATACACGGCTAAAATTGACACGCGCCGTCCGCCTCTTTAGCCTGTGCGCCCATGTCGAAACTGCCGTTTGAACTGATGCTGGCGCTGCGTTACCTGCGGCCCAAACGGACGTTTGTTTCCATCATCACCCTGATCTCCATCGTCGGCGTCGCGCTCGGCGTGGCCGTGCTCATCATCGTCATCAGCGTGATGACCGGGTTCGACCACGACCTGCGCGAAAAAATTCTCGGCTTCAACGCGCACCTCACCGTCACCCAGACGGGCAGCACGATGAAAAATTTCGCGGGCGTGGCGGAGATCATCTCCAAAAATAAAAAAGTGCGCGGCGTCTCACCATTCGTCTTCGGTCCCGTGCTGGTGGAGACGCAGGGTGACACGAACCGCCCGGCGTATCAGGACGCGCCAATGATGCGCGGCGTCGCGCCGGAGACCGAGGGGCGCATCAGCAAACTGCCGGAGCAGATCATCGAGGGCAGTTTTGATTTGAGCGGACGCGGCATGGTCGTCGGCGTGGATTTCGCGAGCAACCTTCACCTGCGGGTCGGCGACCGTTTGTCGGTGCTGTCCAAGAGCGAGCTGAAAAAAATGCGGGACGCGCATAATCACAAGGAGGAGGTCGTGTCGGTGCCGGACGACTACGAGGTGCGCGGGATTTTCAGCACGGGCTATTACGAATACGACGCCCACGTCGTCACCGTTTCGCTCGACAACGCGCAGGAACTTTATGACCTCGAAGATTCCGTCCATGGTTTGTTCGTGATGCTGGACGACCCGTATCAGGCGTCGGCGGTGAAGTCCGAGCTGGAAAAAACTTTTGGAGTGGATTACAGCGTCTCGACCTGGATGGATCAGAACTCCGGCATCTTGAGCGCATTGATCGTGGAAAAAAACGTCATGTTCTACCTGCTGTTCTTCATCGTGCTCGTCGCGGCGTTGTGCATCTTGAGCGCGCAGATCACGTTCGTCATCCAGAAGACGCGCGAGATCGGGATGCTCAAGGCGCTGGGCGCGTCGCGGCTGCAGATCTCCGCCATCTTCCTGTTTCAAAGCGCCATCATCGGCGTCATCGGCGTCGCGGCCGGGTTTGGTTTGGGGATGCTGGCCGTTGGGTATCGCAATGAATTTCTGCTGCTCATGCGGCACGCCACCGGCTGGGAACTGTTTCCCGCTTCCGTGTATGGCTTTCGCGGACTGCCCGCGCTCATCGCGCCCGGCGATGTCGCGGTGATCTGTGTGAGTTCGTTTGTCATCTGCATCTTTGGCGGCCTGCTGCCCGCGTGGCGCGCCGGACGATTGAAACCCGTGGAGGCGCTGCGTTATGAATAAGTGGGGAAACATCCAACAACCAGCATCCAACACCGAACATCCAATGAACTGCCGAAACGCGCGCCTTTCGATGTTGGATGTTGGATGTTGGATGTTGGATGTTTTTTCTTTCTCAACGGGAGGTTCACGATGAGCGAGACGCTGCTGTCGGCCATTGGGCTGAAAAAAACCTACGTCATGGGCAGCCGCACGCTGGAGGTTTTGCGCGGCGTGGACGTGGAGATCGCGCGCGGCGATTTCGTGGCGTTGCGCGGCGCGTCCGGCACCGGCAAAAGCACGCTGCTCCATCTCATCGGCGGACTCGACACGCCGAACGCCGGGGAAATTATTTTTCACGGCCAGAAACTTTCCAGCTTCACCGAAAGCCAGTTGACGAACTTCCGCAACCGCAGCGTGGGCTTTGTTTTTCAGGCCTATCATCTGCTGCCCGAACTCACCGCCCTGGAAAACGTCTGCCTCACCGCGCGCATCGCCCGGCAGTCCGCGCGCTTCGCCACGGAACGCGCCCGCAGCCTGCTCGCCCGCGTCGGGCTGGCGGCGCGGGAAGACCACAAGCCGTCGGAACTTTCCGGCGGCGAACAGCAGCGCGTGGCCATCGCCCGCGCGCTGAT
>JAYVCM010000368.1:0-2878 GCA_043749955.1 Limisphaerales bacterium
TGAATCGCGCCGTCCTTCACGCACCACAATTCGGGATTGCCGTTCCAGCCAGTGAGGTCTTTGCCGTTGAAGAGGCTTTGAAAACCGGGTTCCACCTCCGCCGCCGAGGCGTTGACGAGCGGGAGGAAACACACCGCGCCGGTGAGGAGCGTGCCGAGAATTTTTGATTTCATATTGAGTAGTTTGTTTGGGTTGACCGAAAATTATTTGAGCGCCTGCCGTAAAAATTTCAATCCCTTCACCGCGATCTCCGTCTGCGTCGGCTCGATGCGCCGCCAGATGGCCGCCGCGCGGGCGATGACTTTCACGTCGGTGGTGAAGGATTCAATAACCACGTCGCCATCGTAGCGGATTTCCTTCAAAGCCTTCGCAATGGATTTCCAATCGGTGTGGTCGTTGCCCGGCGTGCCGCGATCACTGCCGCAGGCGTGAAAGTGCGCGAGGTGTTTGCCGGCCTTGCGGATGGCGTCCGCCGAAAATTTCTCCTCGATGTTCATGTGGAACGTGTCGAGGTGCAGCTTGAACGCGGGGCTGCCGACGGCCTTGATCAGCTTGAGTCCCTGCTCGCAAGTGTTGATGAAATCCGTCTCGAAGCGATTGAGCGGTTCGAGGCAAACTTGCCGGCCATTTTTCTCCGCGTGTTTGCAAAGTGTTTTGAGATGCTTCACCACGGTCGCCCACTGCTTTTTGTATTTGTCCGGCGGCACGGCGTCCGCGCGGCCCACGGCGGAATACACCGGGCCGATCAGCGACGGACAATCCAGCACGACCATCTGATCCAGCAGCGCGGCCAGGTAAGCCAGCCCCGTCTGCTGCGCCGTGGCGTCGCCGCGCAAATCGCGCTCCGGACTCATGGCTGCACAAACTGAACCACACACCAGGCCGTGCCGGTCCAGCTCGCGCTTCACATGAGCCGGGTCAATGTGCGCCGGGTCTTCAATCGCAATCTCCACGGAGTCGAACCCCCACTGCTTGAACTTGGGAAAAAGTTTCGTGCTGGCGTTGTTGAACGGCGACGTGAACAGGAAAGTGTTGATGCCAAATTTCATGATGGTGCGTTAGTTTGCGCCGGCGATCAAAACTTCAAAAGGAAATTTTGTTGTGACGGCGTAATGCCCTTCGGAAAACCCAGAGAGAATCCCAACGGGATTCCGCCTTGAAGCCCAGGGTTGCGAGGCACGAGCTACCCTGGGAAAAACGTGCGCGCGCCCACAACCCCAACGGGGTTGCGGCCCTGCCTGGCCGCGATCTGCCACAACCCCGTTGGGGTTGGAAATCCTCCCGGCAGCAACCCAGGGTAGCTCGTGCCTCGCAACCCTGGGCTGGACGCCACAATCCCGTTGGGATTGCCGAAGCGGGCACGCCGCACTGGGAGCGCTGGCTTCCAGCCGGCGGTTTCCCCGTTGTCTCGCCGGCAAGATGCCAGCGCTCCCAGTGCAAAGGCGGCCATCGCCAACGGCAGACCATGCGCCAATGTAATTGTGATTTGCTATGGTTCTCATTTCACCTTGGCGACATTCTCCCACTTCTGCGTCTTGGCCGATTTGAGCACGGCGTCGCAAACATATTGAGTTTCCAGCGCATCGCGGAACGTCGGCCCGGCGGGCTGGCCGGTTTCAAGTCCCTTCACAAAATCCGCGACTTGATGGATGAAGCTGTGTTCGTAGCCGATCTGCAATCCGGGCACCCACCAGTTTTTCATATACGGATGGTCGCTGTCGCTGACGTGGATGCTCCGCCAGCCGCGCAGCTTGCCTTCGTCGCGATGATCGAAGTATTGCAGGCGATGCAGGTCATGCAGATCCCACGCGATGCTGGCGTGCTCGCCGTTAATTTCAAAAGTGTAGAGCGCCTTGTGTCCGCGCGCGTAACGTGTGCTCTCGAACGTGGCGAGCGAACCGTTCTTGAACCGGGCGAGAAAGGCGCAGGCGTCGTCAATGCTGACCTTCTGCACCTTGCCGGTGAGCGTGTGCGTGCGCTCCTTGATGAACGTCTCGGTCATGCCGTTCACTTTTTCGATGCTGCCGTTCAGCCAGATCGCCGTGTCAATGCAGTGCGCGAGCAAATCGCCGGTCACGCCACTGCCTGCCGCTTTCGCATCCAGCCGCCACAAACCCGCGCCACCCTGTGGCAACTCCGGGCTGATGGTCCAATCCTGCAAGAATTTCGCGCGATAATGAAACACACGGCCGAGCTTGCCCTCGTCAATCAACTGCTTCGCCAGCGTCACGGCGGGAACGCGCCGATAATTATACCAGACGATGTTCGGCACTTTGGCCTTCTCAACCGCCGCCACCATCTTGCGACCTTCCGGGCCGTTCATGGAGAGCGGCTTCTCGCACAAAATCATCTTGCCGGCCTTGGCGGCGGCGATGGCGATCTCGGCGTGGGAATTGTTCGGCGTGCAGATGTCAATCGCGTCAATGTCGTCGCGGGCGATGAGCTTGCGCCAGTCGGTCTCGATGGACTTGTAGCCCCAATTCTCGGCGAAGGCTTTGACCTTGGCCTCGTCGCGCGCGCAGACGGCCTGCAGGACGCACTGATGCTCGAGCGGGAAGAAGTTGCCGACCTTGCGATAGGCGTTGGAGTGGGTGCGGCCCATGAAGCCATAGCCGATCAGTCCGATGCGAAGTTGTTTCATATTTTTATTAGCCGCAAAGAGGCGCAAGAGGCGCAATAAGGGAATCAGAGTTCGAAGGGTTCAGGATGGCTTAACGCGTATTTGCGGATCGCAAATTTTGGGGCACCGAAGTTGACCAACAGTCCATGCTCGCAGCGAGCCGAGCGCAGATAGCCGAGGAGTTGGGCGACGTGTTCGTCTAAAATGGCGCGCACGGCCTTCAGTTCGACGATCAATTTATCTTCCACGAACAAGTCG
>JAYVCM010000369.1:0-6276 GCA_043749955.1 Limisphaerales bacterium
TGCGGGCGCAACGGCGAATTTTTATTCGATCCCCAACGCGCAAGGCACGAACGCGGGAAATTACACGCTCGCGGTGACGAACAATTATGGCGCGGTCACGAGCGTCGTGGCGACCTTGACAGTGCTCGTTGCGCCGCAGATTACAAACCTCAAAATCGTCGGGACGAACGTGCTGGTCAGTTTCACGACGGTGAACGGAGGAACTTATTTCATTGAAGACAAAACCAATCTGGCCGCCGGGGCGTGGAGCAATTTGATTTCCAACCTCGTCGGCAATGGCAGCGTGAATACGGCGACTAATTTCGGTGGGGCCACATTATTGAAACGCTTCTACCGCGTCCGGCTTTCGTTTCCTTGAGCCGCCCGATGGCGGCAGACTTTATCCTACTGCGCCCGCTTCACGGCGACGTGCCAGTCGAAATACAGTTCGTTGCGGTCATTCCCATGCACCGGTTTGACTGGAAGCTGTCCCCGCCAGCTCGCCACGCTGGAAACATTTTGCTGGTCGGCATCGGTCAGAGCGTAAGTATCCGACGGCGCCAAGAGGCGCATGGCTTTGAGCGAGTTCTGCGGGGTGGCGGGACCGACGGCTGGATAGCCAAACGGCCTGACGACGGCCGGCCCCGGATCAATGTCCGAGTTGAGCCGGAAACAAATATTCCCGCCCGTATTCGCATGGCTAAAGCCCGGACACAGCAGGAGCGGCGCGGAAATAAGATTGGCGGACGGGGCGGGCAAGGACATCTGCGGCGCGATGAAATAAGCCAGGAAGTTGGTGGAACTGTCGTCGTATTCCGGACCCTGGCCGATCAGGAGCGGTCCCGGCAAGGCATCCCCGTTGTCGTCGGCGAACATCTGAATGGCCATGCCGACCTGCTTCACGTTGGAAATGCACCGCACCCGCAACGCGCGCGCCTTGGCCTGCGCCAGCGCCGGCAGCAGCAGCGCCGCCAGGATGGCAATAATGGCAATGACCACCAGCAGTTCAATGAGCGTAAAAGCCCGGAAAAACTGAAGACGACTTTGCCTGGTTGTCTTGATGTGGATCATATCCTCCTCCTTTTTTTGTTGTTCGAACAGAAAACAAATTCTCTTTAGGTCGTCCTGATGATTATTTTGCCCGGCCAGTCACACGGGCCGGGTTTCCGGCCACCACCGTAAACGGTGGAACTTCAAAATCCACCAGCGCACCCGCGCCAACGATCGCCCCTTCTCCAATAACTGCCCCCGATAGTAGCACCGCCCGCGCCCCAATCCAACAATTTTTTTCCAGCACAATGACGGGGGAACGACCGCAAGCTTCCGCCTCATATCTGCCGCTGGCCGACGCCGAATCCGGCGTGGTCGCGAAGGAATCCGCCAGCACGACTTCATGCGCCAGAAATGCGTAATCACCGATGACGATGCGCGAATTCGTAGAGATGATCGCGCCGACGAGCGTGGCGTAATTGCCGATTTCCACTTCGCCGTCCGGGCCGAGATCGAAAAAAGTTCCGTTGTAAATCCCGCTGTCATGCCCCACGCGCACGCCGCACGGTCGCCGGCTCCGATAATGCAGACAGGAGAACGAACTGTAACACCAGCTCCGCTCGCCGAGGACGACGTTCGCGGGCAGCGGCGGTGGAAACCAGTCGTGCGGCAGATGGACGGCGCTCATAAAGTTTGTTTTCCGGCTTCCACGAGTTGCGCCGGATTCCCGGCCATCGTCGCGCCGGCGGGAACATCCTTCGTGACGACCGCGCCCGCGCCAACCCGCGCGCCGCGCCCGATGCGCACGCCTTTCAAAATAATCGCGCCGATGCCGATCCACACGTCGTCCTCAATCACCACCGGACGCGCGATGACAGCGGGACGTTGCGATTTGTCGCCTCCCGGTGCGTTCGCCATCGCGTCCAGTTTCCGCAGTTCCGGGTCGCGCGGATGAAAATCACTGTCCGCAATCGTCACGTTGTAAGACACGACCACGCGCTTTCCGATGCTGATTTTTTCAGCGCACATGAAAACCGCGCCGGCCAAAATCGAATCATCGCCCACCTCAACCACGCCGGCTGGCTCGATGTTGAATTCCGTCCAGGTATAAACCTTCACACGATTGCCGATGACCAGTCCCGGCTCGCGCGTGCTGCGGAAACGTTTGAAACTATCCTTCCGTTCCAGAAAGCAATCCGCGCCGACCCGGATGTTTTTTGGCAGCGACGCGTGCTCCCAGCCGCCGGTGATGGCCTTGAATTCGTCAGTGTTAATGTGTCCGTTCATAATCCAATCCTCCTCAATAAATCTCCGAGCACCACGTCGGAAGCGAACTGCGTCCGCGCCAGCTCGCGCGCCGCGCGCTGATGCTGCACATAATTTTTCTCAACTGATTCAATTCCACGCGCGGCTTCATCCAGATTCGAAAAAGCAAACAAACCTTCGCCCGTCGGAATGAATTCCGAAAAGCCCGTGTCCTGCACCACGACCGGCAGGCCCGCCGCGAGGTAGCAGACCGAACGGCAACTGAACCAGCCGCAGCGCGTCGCCACATACACATTTTTCGCCACGCTGAATTCGCCGCGTGAACTTTGGACGTAATGCCGGTAATCATCGGCGGTGCGCGAAATGTCCTGCGACTCGACAACGTTCCATCCCAGCGCACGCCAGCGTTCTCGCGGCGCCTGGTCACCACCAACCGCAAGTTCAAGCTTCGCTTTCACGCGCGCGGGAAGTTGTTCCACTTTGCCGAACTCCATTTCCTTCGTGCCGTAAGTCACGCCCTTGTATTGGATCGTTTCCTGAAAATTTTTCCACGTCATGACCGTCGTCCACTTCTCGCCCGGCGGCGCGGCGTGCCAGCAATCCATCACCACCAGCGGGCGCGTCGGCTGCCATTTCAAACCGAAGTCGGGCAGCCCGCAGTCCGGCTTGCCGATGCGCTCGGCGTAGGTGAAGAAGTAATCGTGCGCGCGATAGCCGTGGCTGCCCTGCCAGTTCGGGTTCGCGTCCCATTTCGGAAAATTTCGGAAATGATTCCAACCCGGATCGGAATCAATCAGCACCTTGCGTTTGCAGGCCAGGTATTCATCGCGCAACAGCGTGCCGCCGGAAACATTCAGAAACAGATCCGCGTCACGCAGCACTTCGGAAAACGTTTTGTCATCGAGCCCAAAAGTTTTTCCGTCCATGTTGCGAAACCGCCAGCGTGTCGCCAGCGTCGGCGACAGTGCGCCCAGCGACCGCGCCAAAAATTCCACCGCATACGAGCAGTCCTCGCCATACTCACCCTTGCGCGGGTCGTAAGTCTGCCAGCCGGTGTCTTCGAGATAATAAACCTCGTAGCCCAGCCGCTCCAGGCCGAGCGCGTATTGCGCGTAATCCCAAACCACCCCGCCGACGGGATAGCTCGCGATCATGCCGGTGACGATGGCTTTCATGCTGGCGCAAGGTTCGTTGTTGAGAATCGCAGAATAGAGTGACAGGAATTTGGCGCGAGCGGAGCGCGGCGTTCACGCCTTGTCATTATCCACATCTCGCGAAGGGGCTGCGGACAATCCCAAAGGGATTGTGTCCACCAGCCCAGGGTTGCGAGGCACGAGCTACCCTGGGTCAGCCGCCGAAAATCCCGCCAACCCCAACGGGGTTGCGGCGGGTTTGGCCGCGAAGCAGCCGCAACCCCGTTGGGGTTGGCGGGATTCTGGAGGGCGTTCACCCAAGGTAGCTCGTGCCTCGCAACCTTGGGCTTTGAGCCGGAATCCTTTTGGGATTCATCTGTCGAGGTCGTCTTTAACTTGTCGGTAATGACAAGGCGTGAACGCCGTGCTCCGCCACTCCGTTGCACGAGCCTGATTGGCGGGCTGATTGCTTTTGCAAACTTCAGCTCCAGGTCACGCGCGCACAAAAAAATTGTGTTCATGGAAATTATTGTATGCATCGAGATTGCTTTGTTTTTCCACCCAAAGCCGGGAGCGCAAAGATCCGCACCCGGTCATTGGCCAGCAGGCTATCGCACTGCGACCGCAAGTAACGCTCCAGTTGCGGGTAGTGGTTTATCCACCAAAACGCGTCCCATGAAAACACGATGTATCCCGCGCCCGACCGGCGGAGCCGCTCCAGCTCAGACAATGCCACACGGCCATTGCCGGGCGGTCCCCAGTATTCGCCGTTGCGCTCGAGAAAGGGAAACGTGGAGCGCGGCCCAAGCAGCCCGCGATCCCATTGATCTTCGTTCACCACGATCAGACTCGCAGCCGGCGGGACAACGCTTTGGATGTCTTCCAAAGCGAGCGTGAGAAGGCGCGCGTTGGGATCGGTTATCGAGCGGGACAGGGACGACTTTCTCGCCACGATGAGATACAGCGCCGCATCGTAACGCGGCAGGTCCGGTTGACGACGCTCCAGCCAGCCGATGACGGTCTGGGTGACCCCGGTGAAGAAGGGATGACAGAACCGGGGAAACTTCATCAACGCCGCATCCTGCCACATCGTCAGCACCCAGGAACTGATCTTCAGAATGCTGTAGGTGCGCCAGACATCAAACCCGGCGCGGGAAATCTCCAGCCGCAAACCCTCGATCGTCCACCGCCAATAATCCGCCGGGTCGGGATGGTAGCGATACATGCCGTGGGTTGAAAGAATGAGCGTCCCGCCGGGCTTGAGGACACGGCAGGCTTCCTGCAGGTAGAGCTGCGGGTTCGGCACGTGTTCCAAGACTTGGGTGGAAAGAACACAATCCACGCTTTCATCCGCCACGGGCAAAGTTCCGTCCGGCCGCAACGCAATCTGCGCGTCCCGGTTTCCCGGCAGATCCGCTCCGATGTATTCCTGATACTTCCGTTTGAACAAAACTTCATAGGGTTTGCTGGCACAGCCGTAGTCGAGGATTGAGTGACCGGGAGCGGTTGATGGGGACGTGACAATTTCCTCCAGTCGCTTGTAAAGCAGCGTGAGCGACTGCCGGCGACGGTGGAAAAAACCGGGATGCGCACGGTCGCCTCGTTTTTGCTCCAGGTAAATTTGGGGCGAATCACTCATGGCCCACCGCCTTTGCAGCACTCACGGCGTCCCGTTGCCGGCGGACAATATGGAGACGGCTTCTGATCTGAAACTCGTAATCCGCCATCTTGCCGGCGAAGTATTCGTCCACCGCCCGGCGGCAGCCGGACCACACAAAATAGTCATCAATCACCAGGACGCCACCGCTGAACAATCGCGGTTCGATGCGTTGCAGACAGGTGAGCACCGAGTCATACCAATCGCAGTCAATGTGTGCGAACGCTACCGGCTCACTGACATGAAGGGTGTTTTCGTAAAGCCCTTTGACGAGTGAGATGGCGTTCGTCTCCAGGGGAAGCCCGAAGCGCACAAAGCGGTTCGTTATCTGTTCCATTAAATCCACTTCGTAACCGTAATAGCCGCTGTTCCCAAGCCCGCTGGCTTCACCGGATTTGATGATCCGATATCGCTCGTGAACCTCCGGCGTTTCGGCTGCCGATGGCGGCGGGATCATGCCAAAGACGTCATACAGAAACAACGGCCTGGTTTCTCCTTTCGACGCCGCGATCACCAAAGCCGACCCGCCGAGCGCGCAGCCGGTTTCGATGAAGATGCCCGGAACTTTCTTTGCTTCGAGACGTTTTATGGCCGCGTGCAAATCAACCAATGCGGACACGTTCAAGTAAGTCAGCTTCTCGCTGCGCGCCCGCTCGATGACTTTGAAAACATCCGGCCGCGAATGATCGGGATCTTTGCGGGTCGGCGGGGCGGAAATGTTGGTCGGCAACTTGCGCAAATCAAAAATGACGACGCGCTCCGTTTGCGAGACGCGCGCGAAGCTGGATTCCAGATGCGCCGCGAAATCGCGGTAATGTTCCAGCCACCAAAACGCCGGCCAGGCGACGACCGCAAAATTCGCGCCCGCGTTTCGCAGCCGCTCGAATTCGCTGATGGCGGTGGCGTCATCGGACGGCGGCCCGAAATACGCGCCGTCTTTTTCCACAAAAGGCACGGGCCGCCAGCGATTCAACAGCGCCCGGTCCAAAACGTCTTCGTCCACGAGCACGAAATTTTCGGCAGGCGGAACGACCGTCGCAATGTCCTCCACCGCCTGCGGGATTTGCTGATTCCACTGGATGCGTTCGTAAAGACTGTCGAGAAAATGATACGCGCGTGCGTGCGCGGCGGATTTTTCTTCAAAGCCCGCCTCGGGGCCGGCGCCCGACTTTTGCAGCTCGTCCAGAACTACCAGATTCAACTCCGCCTGACGGCAGACGCGACCCAAAGCCGCCGGCAGTTCGGCGCGAA
>JAYVCM010000370.1:0-5065 GCA_043749955.1 Limisphaerales bacterium
CCATACATGCGCACGTCGGCCCGGACGAAAAACTGCGGATTAAAAATCACTTCCTCACCGTCCAGGATCGGGCGCGTGACCGGAAAGTTTTTGACCAGCCGGCCGTCCTGATAAAATTTGCAACTGACCACGGCGTTGGTGTCCGCCCCGCCCACGTCGTCATTGTCCCGAAAGGGCCGGTAAACCAGCATCATCCAAACTTTGTTCCCTTTGTGTATCTCGGTTTCGAAACGCACCTGCCGGTTCGCGTCGAACATGAAAAATCCGAAGTATCGGCCTTCGCCGGTCAGGCGCACGTCGCCGGGGATGGTGAAGTGATAGAGGCCGGCGAGCAGCACGGTTGCAAGAATGCCGAGCGCCGGCAGGTGTCGCCGCGAATACCGGTAGCCCGCCAGCAGCGGCCGGTCGAATCGTAGAAAAGCCGCCACCACCATCGGCAGCATGAGCGTGGTATACCAAAATCCCACCACGACGCCCGAATAAAGATGAAACAGGATGAACGTTATAAACGATAAACGACGGAGCCAGGTGAGGCCGGTGAACCAGCACAGCGGCCCCAAAAATTCCAGAGCGATGACGCCGAGGCTGGCGGCGGTCACCACCCAGCCCACTTTCGGCAGCAGCGGCAGTTTGTCCACCAGCGAGTTGAAGTATTCTCCGGCCAGCCAGGACGGCGACACTTTGACCACGGCGGACATCACATAGCCCACCACCAGCGCCGCGCGGAAGAACCGCAGTTTGCTTTGGGAGACCAGAAACACCAGCGAGAAGAACAGGTGGAAATGGTGGTAATTGGCGAACAGCCGAAAATCGCCGAGATAAAAATAGGTTTTGTTGACGAACAGAAACGCCAGGAGGCAGAGCGCCAGCAGGCTGGAGCGCAGATAAAAGAGCGAAAACGTTCCGAGCAAAGCCAGCATGCCCAAACCATACAAATAGGTTTTGGTCTGGAAATTGTCCATGAAGACCAGCCAGCGCAGGTTTTCAAAAAACGCGGCGGGCGCATAGTCGAAAACTTCGTTGCCCCGGGTGGAGAGCGGCACGGCACTTAGCCACCAAAAATAAAACGTCAGGAAGTAATAGGACAACAGGCAGGCGAGAATCATCTTCAGGCGCGGATCGCGGTCCACCTCGTGGCTGGAGAAAACACCGGCCAGCCAGTCGCGGATCGAGTTGAGCCGGTCAGTGATCGCGTTCGGTTGCTTTGAAGGGGCAGGGTTGGCGGCGGATGGCGATGGTCGGAGGCTCACGTGGGAAGCAACGTATCGGTTGCCGCAAATCGCCGTCAAGTTGAATGTGCCCGGCCCGGCGGCCCCGTTTGGAGTTCCGCCTTTAGGCGGTTCGAGTTCTTCACGCACCGGGCCGCGTAAACGCGGAACTCCAAACGGCCGTTCACTTTTTCTGGAACAGGTCGAGCGGATTAAATTTGGCCGGCGCATTGGTGGCCGGCGCGTTGGTGCTCGCCGCCGGTTTCTGGCCGGTCAGCAGGTTGCCGATGCCCTGGAGCGCATTGCCTGTGTCCGGGGCGATTTTCAAGCCGAGCTTCTGCGCGATGCCGACGCCGGAATTGAGCAGCAATCCGCCGAGCGCCATCCGGTTCAAGTCGGCCTTCGGCTCGCCCAGCGTGCCTTTCACCGTCACGAACTGCGGCAGCAGCGCATACGCCGCAGCCGGCGGTGTGTTGGGCGGAAGCAGGCTTGCCCGTTCCGCCAGCGACCGGCTCAAGGCGAATTCAAACGGCAGATTGAGCGGCGAATGGTTCAGCACGTCCGCGATGGGAATCGCGCCCGCCGTCGTCGCCTCGAACGCCGCGCTCTGGGCGGCAAACCGGCTGACCTTGATGTTGCCGCCGCCCAATTCAGTTTGCGCGGACAGCCAGTTGAGCGGCGACTGCGTGATCTCCGGGACGCTCAACAGCGTGGCGATGGGGACAATCACCCGCTGCGTCTTCGGGCCGTTCAACTGCAGGTTGGCGTTGGTGAAACTGAAGCTGGCCTGGCCGCCAAGACTTTTTTGCAGGCTCGCGCCCGTGATGCCAGCGCCCTTGATTTCTGCATTGGCGATGATGACACCCTGATACTGCCCGCGCGTTTCGGGGGAAAATGTGTTGGCGATCGGCTCCAACGGCACCTGGTCCATCTGCAATTTCAGCGCGTAGATGTAACCCTTCACGCCGAGGTTCAAGTCCACGCTGGCGGTGACGGGCGCGCCGTTCAACGTGAGCCGGCACGGGTCGAGAATAATTTTCCCGCCGTCCACCTTCGCCGTGAGCTGGCAGTTTTGCAGGGCGATCTCGCGCAGATAAACCTGGCCGAAAGTTGCTTCGGCAGTGAGCTGCAACGGCAGCGTCATCGCTTCCGGCTCGACGTTGCCGGCGGCTGCGGGTGGCGGCGTGGTGGCGGCGGGTTTCGCGGCCGCGCTCTTGTCACTCGCAAACGCATTGTAAAGCTGCGTGAGATCCAGCGTGTCCGCCTTGGCCGTCAAACTGCCCTTCGTCGTTCCGGGCGTGGAAAGATCCATGCGGCCCGCAAAATTTAATTCGTTCTTTGGCGCGCGTTGCGTCGGCGCGAAGGCCACCTGCAACTGGCGCAGCTCCAGCACCCGGTTCGCGAATGTGCCGTCGAGCTTCACGCCCACCGACAACGGCGTCGCCGGGCCGCTGCCCGTCAAGCGCGCCATGACCGCCTCGATCTGCGTTTGCAGATTGAACGCCGCGCCATCGTAGCTGGCGGAACCGCTGACGGTGAGGGCGGGCTGCGCCGCTTGCGTGAGTTCAAGCCGGTAGTCGCTCAAGTTGATTTTTTTGAAGTCGTTCACCTGCGCGTTGAGTTTCAGTTGCAGCGCCGCCTGCGTGAGGAGGTTCGTGCCGAGCCTGGCGGTGAGGTCGGCGATCTGCGAATTGACGCCGAGCTTGAGCTGCTTGCCGCCTTGTTCGGAAAGCAGTTTGAGCTGCACCGACAGCCGCCCGGCGGAAACCGCGTCGCCGAGAATTGGCTTCCACGCCGCGAAATCAAAATCCGTCACCGCCAGTTCGAAGGCCGAATCGCCGGTCGCGGCGGCGTTCTTGCCCCAGGTCACGGTCATCGGTTTCGAGAGGCTGCCATGCAGGAGCGGCTGCTGGTTTTGCGTGCCGTCGAGTGTGAAGGTCTGCACCTCGGCGGACTCGGCGGCGGTGTTGACCGTCACGTTGCACGCCATTTGCAAATCCAGCGGCGGCGTGGTCTGGCCTTTTTGTGTCACGCTGAATTTGCCGGCGTTGAAACGCGTGCTCGCCGTGATGAGCGAACCGCCCTGCGTCAGCGTCACCTCGGTGGTGGCGTTGAGCGTGGTCGTGCCGAAATCAATGCCGAGCGGCGCGCCGATGAGATTCAGCACCTGCCGGTCAATCGAGGCGATTTCCAGTTTCAAGTGGCCTTCCTTCTTCGCGAGATCCATCGGGCCGCTCACCTTCACTTCGCCGAGCACCTGCTCGCCGCGCAGGAAACGTTCGGAAAATTCCTTGATCTCCGTGGGTGTGACGTCGCCCGTGAGCACGGTGCGGACTCCGGCCAGCTCGTGGAAGGATCCCTCGGCGCGCAAAATTTCCTGTTCAACCTTGGCCTGGAGCGTCTGCGGCGTCAGGTCCGCGCCCAGCGTGAACTCGATGTTGCCCGTGCTCTTCGCTTCGAGCACGTCGTTGGTGGGACGGCTCATTTTGAACGCCGCCGCCATGGTCAGTTTGCCGGGCTGCCCGTTCTTGAGCTGGTCGAGCGTGACGTTCACGCCGGTCAGTTCGGTCACTTCACGCCCGCCGTCCTTAAGGATTTTGATGCGCCGGACGGTCGCGTTTTTCAGCGCGAAATTTTTCAGATCAATCTGCGGCGGCTTGGACGAAGCCGGCTTGGCCGCCGGCTTGCTCGCGGGCTTGGCCTCTTTTTTCAACAGCGGGTCAAGGTTGCTGCTGCCGTCGGCGTTCTCGATGATTTGCACCACGGGCGAATCAATGGTCACTTCATTCACCTTCAACGTCCCGCCGAGAATGGCGAACAAGCTGTAGCGCAGAACCACCGCCTCCGCCTGCAACAGCGGCTCGGTGCCGGTGGTCTTGACCGTGAGCTGGCGCAACGTCACCTGGGAGAACGGACTGATGGATGCCTCGGCCACGGTGACTTCGCCGCCCAACGACTTGCCGGCGCGCGGCAGAATCACGCCCTTCAAGAACGCCGAACTCGTGACCACGAAATAAGCCACGACGAGCAGCACGAGCAGCAGCCCGAAGATGAAAAGCAGTTTGCGGCGCCACGTCGGGCGACGAACGGTCGAGGAAACGGATGGAGTTGTCATAAAAATTTGAATGGTTGAATGAGTTGTGGCCGGCGGCCATGTCCGGCGTCCGGCAGGTGACCCGTTCGTCGTGGCTGGAGTTTCGTGGCCGGAAGTTTGCCGCCCATCCGCCGAACCCGCCAAAGGTTTTTTGCCGGTTCAAACATTCACTGTTCTGACCGGATTAAGCAAGAATGATTCAAACATTGTCGCCGTGCCGGCGTGCGGATCAAACCTTCGTCGCCGCCGAAATCACCAGCGGTTTTGCAGGCTTGTTGCACACGGGACGATGCGGTAGTTTGTGCCCATGACCACGACCGTCACCGAAAGCAATCAGGTCAGCATCCCTCCGGACATTGCGCGCGAGTTTGACATTCATCCGGGCACGCGGTTGGAGTGGGCGAAGGCTGGTGGGGGAGTCATCACCGTCAAGCCGTTGCCGGGCCGCGGCGAACTGGCCCGCCAACTGATGGGCGCGGGGCGGCATCTGCTCAAACCCGGAGCCGACCCCATCGGCGACTTGGTTCGCGAGCGCGAACAGGACGACCAACTCGACCAGGCCGACCACCGACCATGACCCACTCGCTGGACACGTCGGCGTTGTTGGCGCATTACCTCGCAGAACCCGGCGCGGAGCGGGTGCAGGCATTGTTCGAGGACGAAGCGGTTGTGCCCGGAGTTTCCATCCTTTCGCTCTATGAATTTGAATGGCGCCTGCATCAACTGGGCGTGAACGCCGCGAACCGCACAACAGAATTGAACC